>CAZKGB010000113.1:0-7937 GCA_964551935.1 uncultured Lentimicrobiaceae bacterium
AACAGAATGGTTTTAGTCAGATTATCAAAGAATACAAAATGGTAATAAGCAGTTGCGGTTGCTTTATCGTACGCATCGACAATAAATACCAGCGAAACACCTTCTTTCGTAAAATCGGGATAGCCGCTGATTATTGCTGTTAAATCGCTTCGGGTAAGATGAGGCAGCTCCGAGAGTTTGTCGGTAATACGGCCGGTAAAATCGGTTTGGCTGTTCCGCTTATCAACCACCTTAAGGCTAACAGTTGTTAACACATTAAACCACTTTTGAACGTTGTATTTGTTGTGCTCGGTGATAAAGAGGCTGTTCCACGAATGGGTTAGCGGCTTAAGGGCTGCCGGGTCGTTAAAGCCGTTTGACCCGATAAAAACAGCAGCAGTGTAATCAAGTCCTAAAAAGGTAATGGAGTGTACTTTATAGGCTTCGGTTACTTTTTGGGCTTGAAGGTTAAAGCCCAGAATGACAAACAGGGTAATGAACAATTTATTTTTCATTCTATTTTCTTTTGTCGATAAAGGTAATGGGTTTTCGGTTGCCCGATGGAAATTGTTGTTTAAGAATTTCACTTTTATCGTAAAAAACAATTTCGGGGGCTACCCGCAACCTGGCTCTGAAATGGTCTTTAATACTCTTCTCCGAAAGAAGTTTTTCTCGATTACACCCGGCTTTAATTAAAATTTCATCCGTTCCCAAACTATTGGTAGAAACTTCGATAATGTAGTTTTCGATGCAATCAATCTCGTTTAAAACATCGTAAATAGCCGGCGGAAATAGGGTAGTGCCCTTAAATTTTAGCATCTGTTTTTTACGTCCGATGACAGGGCCAAGGCGTAGTGTATTTCTACCACAGGAACAGGGTTCGGTATGGTGATAACAGATGTCGCCGGTTTTAAATCGCAGCAGAGGCATGGCTTCAACACCCAGTGTGGTAATGGTAACTTCACCGGGCTGGTCTTCTCCCACCGGCTGATTGTTTTCATCTAAAAACTCTACGATAATCATTTCAGGGTGGTGATGCCCTCCCTTTCCGGCATCACATTCGGTAAATGCCGTACCCATTTCGGTAGAGGCGTAAGTGGAATAGAGTTTAATATCCCATTTGTCGGTAATTTTTTTACCAAGGGTATTTAGTGTGAAATCGTTGTTGCGAATAGGCTCACCGATACAAATTGCTTTTTTGATACTCGAATTGTTGTAATCAATGTTGTTGGCTTCAGCATAGCTGATAAGTTTAGGTAAGAATGATGGAACCGAAACCAGTCCCGTGGGCTGATGCCTCTGTATGCTTTCAAACTGCAACTCTTGTAATCCAGGGCCCGTTCTGACAATGCCCGCGCCCAGTTTTCGCAACCCAAGGTAATACGCCAACCCGGCCATAAAACGTTTGTCCATGGTAACCATTAACTGAAAGGTGTCTTCGTCGGTTACGCCGGCACAGGCAAACGAAATGTATTCGTTGTATGCAAGCCGTTCCAGATCGTTGTTGGTCATGGCAAAAGTTACCGGTTCTCCCAACGTGCCTGAGGTGGTTACGTAATCTATTATCTTCCGCTTTTCAACACAAAGAAAATCGTTTGTACGGGTTTGAAGATCGTGCTTCGTGGTAGGAGGAATTTTGGTAAGGTCCTCTAGCGTTTTAATTTCGTCAATATTAATGTTGTGTTCACGAAACAACGCGCCATAGAAAGTTGAATGGGCATTTAGGTAGGGCAGTAATTTTTGCAACTCTTTTTCCTGATATCTTTTAATCTCTTCAACCGATTGTTTTTCAATATCAGGAATAAACATAATGCACTGATTTAGATGGTTATTTACGCTTTGCTATCGCTTGATGAAGATCGGGAACTCGAGCGCGAGTGATGGTGCTTGTGGCTTTTAGTGTGTTTGAAACTCAATCCCATGTAAATGATGTAAACCCATCCGGCCATGAATGAAAGCCCTCCCATGGGAATTAAAAACGACATGGGTCCCAGACCTAAAGCAGTATATTCGGTAGTTGACTGAATGATAAGTCCAAAAGAAAATAATACAATTCCTACGAAGAAAAGTACGTAAACTACGTTTAGAAAGGATTTTGAAAACATTTTGTGGCCGAACGAAAGGGCAAGTAGTGCCAAGGTGTGATACATCATGTACTGAACGCCCGTATGAAAATTTTCAAGATTTGAAGCAACCAACTTATCCTTTAATATATGATCGCCAATGGCACCAAATAATACGGCCAACAAACCAAAAACGCCAACTGTAACTAAATACTTCTTCGTCATTATTTTATTTTATTTTTATTTAAAATGTAAAATATTTGCAAAAGTATAATTATTGACAACGTGAAGCTCTGATAGGTTTGCTTTTTTTTACATGTTATTTAATTTACTTTTGTCGAAGAGAAACCGCTGACAGACATAGTGATTTCTTTTGATTGAAAACCAAGAGCGTAACCTTTTGAAATTGATATCCATGGGGAATAAATTCGATATACGGGAGGATAATGAGTTGTTAACGATTAGTCTTGAAAAAATCAAATACCACAATAAAATTGTGAATAATACTGAACTATACTGAATGTTTTGTAAATTTGAAAAATAAAGTAAATAGTTAAGATATGAAAACAGCATTGAAAATAGATATTACATTTGAACAAATTCTTTCAATGGTCAGGCAGCTTCCTATACAACAAAAAATAAAATTGACAGAAGAGTTGGAAAAGGAAGCTATTGACACAAAATTGACTCGTTTGCTTAAGACATTTAAAACTGAAGACATTGATTTAAGAACCATTGAAGAGGAAACGGAAAAGGTAAGAAAAGAAATTTATGAAAAACAAAAAAGTTAAAGTAATCTTTGATACTAATGTTTGGATTAGTTTTTTGATAGGTAAACGTTTAGGGAGTATAAAACAACACATTTCAGGTGGTAATATATTAATCATCACAACAGCACAATTGTTGGCAGAAATAAAGATTGTCACAAATCGTGAAAGATTGCGAAAGTATTTTCCAAAAGAAAGTGTAGAGGAACTGATTGACCTTTTAGAAACCATAGCAATAAAAGTTGAAATAAGACCAAAGCATTTTATTTGCCGAGACCCCAAAGATAATTTTTTACTAGATTTAATTGATTTTTCAAAAGCTGATTATCTGATAACTGGCGATAAAGATTTATTAGAACATTCACCTTTTATAACAGCTAAAATTTTAACACCGGCAGAGTTTGAAGAAGAAATTATAAACCCATGAAAATTTCAGTAGATATCAGTTATTACCCGCTTAAGGATGAGTTTATTCCTCATGTTTTTGATTTTATTGACAGGATGAATAAATACGATACCCTTACGGTGCAAACCAATGGCATGAGTACCCAGGTGTTTGGCGATTATTTCGAGGTGATGAACGCGCTTACCCGGGAGATTCATCAATCGTTTGAGCTTCCTCATTCGGTATTTATTGTAAAGGTAATAAACGCCGATTTGCAAAAATATTAACAACAGGATTTAATGAGCGATTTGATTCATTTCTTTATTGCACCTTACGAAGCTGCTGTCTGGTATAATATTTTGTTAGAACTATTGGCGGCTGTTTTCGGTGTGGTTAGTGTTTTTTATGCACGTAAAGAAAATATCCTGGTTTTCCCGACAGGTATCATCAGTACAGGCATTTATGTTTACCTGCTCTCGCAGTGGAATCTCTATGGCGACTTAATCATCAATATTTATTACACGTTGATGAGTATGTATGGCTGGTATCAATGGCATAAAGTGGTGGACGACAACAATACCCATATTGCCATTTCGCGAACAACCACCGGAGATAAGTTAAGAGCCATCGGTATTTTTGTTTTTACCTCGGTTTTTGTGATTGTGGTTTATCGCCATTTTGACGTAATGCCGAACAAACTGGGCTTTCGCGAGAGTGTTGACTATGCCATCCAAAAGTTAACTTCGGGTAACCTTACCGATTTCAGACAAGCAACACCCTTTTTAGATACTTTTACCACCGGTGTATTTTTCTCAGCCATGTGGCTGATGGCCAATAAAAAAATTGAAAACTGGACATTATGGATTGCCGGGAACATCGTTTCTATTCCACTATATTTTGTTAAAGGATACGGTTTTACCGGAATTCAATATTCTATCTTTTTAGTGTTGGCCATCATGGGTTACTTCTCATGGCGTAAAATTATTGAAAATCAAAAGCAGGCCGATGCTTAAAAGAGTGGCCATAACAGGACCTGAGTCCACAGGGAAATCATGGCTGGCTAAAAAGCTGGCCAAACATTTTAATACAGTCTGGGTATCTGAATATGCCCGGGAATATCTGGAAGCCAAGGGGCCTCAATACGATTTCGACGACATCGCTTTTATCGCTAAAGTCCAGAAAGAGCGTGAGGAGTCGTTGGCCAACGTTGCTACTGATGTGCTGTTTTGCGATACCGAACCACTGGTAACGAAAATATGGAGTGAAGTGGTGTTTAACAAGTGTAACCCCTGGATTGAGAATGAAATCAATAGTAACCCATACGACTTGTACTTGCTTTGTTATCCTGATATCGACTGGGAACCTGATATTTTAAGGGAAAACCCTGATAATAGAATGGAGCTTTTTGAGTTGTATGTTAAGGAACTTGAGGCACACGGGTTGAATTATACCATTATCATGGGGCAGGGGGATAAGCGTTTTGACAATGCATTAAATGCTGTAAATCGGCTGCTAAAAACTTCAACTACTTAATTTTGCCTGTATGAAAAGTAAAAACACCAAAGTACTTTATCTTGCCCGATGGTATCCCCACCGGTACGACCCGATGTTTGGATTGTTCGTGCATCGTCATGCAGTGGCGGCAAACCGGTATTGTACGGTGGGAACGGTGTACACGCATGTCGATACGGAAAAAGCAATAGAGGGATTTGAAGTGGATTACCAAACGGAGGATGGCGTTAAGGTAGTAAGGGTTTATTACAATGCCTCTGCGAATCCCGTGGGCAAAGCCTTAAAATTTTGGAGAGCAAACCGGTTGGGAATTAACCGGCTTCAAAAGGAGATGGGAACTTTTAATGTTATCCATGTGCATATTTTAACCCGGCTGGGGCTGGTGGCTCTCTTTTACAAATGGACCAAAGGAACTCCTTATTTAATCAGCGAACACTGGTCGAGGTATCTTAACCTTACCAACGGGTTTCATGGTTTTTTCAGAAAGCTGCTTACGCGTTGGGTGGTAAAAAAGGCTGAAATGGTTACGGTGGTTACCCAAAATATGATGAATGCCATGAAAGGCCACCATCTTGCCAATAGTGAGTATCACTTGCTGGCAAACGTGGTGGATAAACCATTTTTAACCACTTCGCCGAAGGCCGGAAAACTAAAGAAAAGAAAAAAATTGCTGCATATTTCCTGTTTCGAAGATGTGTCGAAAAACGTCTCCGGAATGGTGCGGGTTTTGAGCAAAATGGCTGATCGCGATGATTTTGAGTTTCATTTTATTGGCGATGGGATTGATTTCTCGCGAATAACCAGCCTGGCCGACGAGTTAATACCGGATAGGTCACGTCTGTTTTTTCATGGACTGATGGAGAGCCGGCAAATCGCTTCCGAGATGGCCGATGCCGACTTGTTGGTGATGTTCAGTAATTACGAAAATTTCCCGGTGGTTATCAACGAAGCCTTTTGCATGGGAGTACCCGTGTTGGCCACATCGGTTGGCGGTATCCCTGAAAGGGTGAATAAAACCAACGGTATTTTAATTCAACCGGCCGATGAAAATGCTTTGGAACAAAAGCTGAGAGCGTTTTTAGACGGTAATTTTATGTTTGATACGGAAAAATTAATGCAACAATCAAGAAAAGAATTTTCGGCAGAGAAAATAGGAGAGGAGCTGTGTGAGATTTACCAGCGATATTCTATCTGAAAACAGGCATCTGTTGAGATGGCTTAAAGTTTTTCCCTACTAAGAAAAAGAAGGTATTTATTGATTAAGTAAACAGAATAAAGCAGCAATGAAAAAATTTAGAGTAGCACAAATACAATATGCTCCCGTACTGGGAAGCGAAGAGGGGTCGATGGAGCATTTCAGAGAGTTGATTTTTTCAACCCGTCACCGGGCCGATTTAATTATTTTACCCGAATTGGCCAACGCGGGTTATAACTTTCGTGATAGAAACCATGCTATGCAACATGCACAAGCTATCGAAGAGAGTGAGTTTATCGATTGGCTGCGCCGGTGGGCTCTGATGCATGAAACCAACATTGTAACCGGATTTTTGGAAAAGGATGGCGATAAGCTTTATAACTCCTCGGTTTATATAAACAAACGAGGCAAAAAGGAGGTTTATCGCAAAGTGCATCTCTTTATGAATGAAAAGAAGATTTTTGATCGTGGCGACAAGGGCTTCCCGGTGTTTCAAATGGGCGAGCATAAACTGGGCATGCTCATCTGTTTCGATTATCTTTTTCCTGAACCGTGGCGCATCATGGCACTGAAAGGAGCAGATATTATGGCACATCCATCCAATCTTGTTACCGACAACGCCTTTAAGGTGGTGCCGGCGCAGGCTGTTATGAACGGATACTACATCTTTACCACCAACAGGATTGGCTCGGAAGGCGATATTTCGTTTGCCGGTAAATCTTTTGCCATCGACCCGCGAGGAAACCGGCTGGCTGTTGCCTCGGCCGATTTGCCCGAGGTGCTTACTACAAAAATAGATATTGAATTGTCAAGGGATAAATTGATAACACCAGATAATCACCTTCTTAACGACCGGTTTCCGGAGGATTATGGTGAAATTCTGAATTAATCGTAATTATCAGCAGCTGTTTCAAAAAATCCATTATCGTGATAACTTATCCAAAACCATATTTGGATACCATGCATTTTTGGTTATTTTTGTTGCTTCCATAATTTATCGAACTTTTAATTTATTTAATAATTAACATTTTAGCGTATGTTTAAAGGACACCCTAAGTCGTTGTATGTTGCTTTTTTTGCCAACATGGGCGAGCGTTTCGGATTTTATACCATGATGGGTATTTTGGTGTATTACCTTACTGCAAAGTACGGGCTTACACCAACTAAAGCAGGTTTTATTTATAGTTTATTTTATGCCTCTATTTATGGATTGGCGTTGGTTGGCGGTATTTTTGCCGACCGCACAAAAAACTATAAAGGAGTAATTTTTATCGGTCTTTTAACGATGTTAATAGGTTATGTATTGATGTCGTTGCCGGGTTTGGGGCTTGCCTTCACTGTTTTTGCCCTGTTTGTTATCGCCTTTGGTAACGGCTTGTTTAAAGGGAATCTCCAGGCTGTTGTCGGACAGATTTACGATGATAAAAGATACTCTCATTTAAGAGATTCAGCTTTCAACGTTTTTTACATGGGTATAAATATTGGTGCCCTTTTTGCTCCTCATGCGGCAGCAGGAACCATTAACTGGTTTATTAAAAGACAGGGATTTGAAAGAAATGACCTCTTACCATCGCTAATTCACAAGTTTAACGATGGAACCCTTTCCGGTAAAGAAGCCGATGATTTGCAGCAAATTGCCAATCAGGTTTCGCACAGTACCGTGGCAGACCTTACTACCTGGTCAGCTCATTATATGGATGTGTACAGTCAGGGATTTAACTGGGCTTTTGCCGTGGCCGGGCTGACAATGGTGTTTTCATTTTTAGTTTATCTGCTGTTTAAAAACAGGTTGCCTGATGTTAAAAAACAGGAAGAATCCGGTGACAGGGTGGTTGAGTTGTCGAAACAAGAAACCAAGCAACGGATGACAGCACTGTTTTTAGTGTTTGGTGTGGTTATCTTTTTCTGGATGTCTTTCCACCAAAACGGTCTTACCATGAGTTTCTTTGCACGTGATTATACGGTACAGCAGGTTGGACCTTCGTCGTACCTGTTTTTTGATGTTTGGTCGCTACTGGGAATGATAGTTGCCTTTT
>CAZKGB010000114.1:0-7916 GCA_964551935.1 uncultured Lentimicrobiaceae bacterium
CAACGCAAAACCCCATCGAGCAGGAAGGTACTTACCCGTTGCCCGAGGCGCAGGTTGGCCGATTTATGTTAAAGGTGGTTATTAATTATCCAAAAAAGGAAGAGGAGAAATTAATTCTCCGTCAGAATATTACCAACGCCTTTGCCAAAACAAACAAGGTGCTTTCAACAAAAGAGATACTGAATGCCCGCCAATTGGTTCGCGAGGTTTATCTGGACGAAAAAATTGAGAATTATATCACCGACATTGTTTTTGCTTCCAGATATCCATCCGAATACAAGCTTTCGCAATTTGAAAACATGATTTCATACGGAGCTTCACCGCGTGCATCCATTAACCTGGCACTGGCGGCAAAAGCCTACGCATTTTTAAGAAAACGGGGTTACGTGATTCCTGAAGATATTCGCGCGGTAGCACACGATGTAATGCGTCATCGTATCGGCCTCACCTACGAAGCCGAAGCCGAGAATATCACTTCCGAAGACATCATCAACGAAATATTAAACTCTGTGGAGGTACCCTAGCGGTTGATTTTGTTTTGACGTTTGAAAAAGTATCTAATAGGATTAATAAGTGAAAATGGAAGCGCAAGACCTGTTTAAAAAAGTAAGAAAAATCGAAATTAAGACAAGAGGATTGTCGAATCAGATTTTTTCCGGCGAATACCATAGCGTGTTTAAAGGGAGAGGTATGGCTTTTAGCGAGGTGCGTGAGTATCAGTACGGCGACGATATTCGAAACATCGACTGGAACGTTACCGCACGGTTCAACCATCCTTTTGTTAAAATTTACGAGGAGGAACGCGAACTTACGGTGATGCTTCTGATTGATGTTTCCGGTTCCGGTTTTTTCGGAACCCGCGGCCAGTTAAAACAGGAGTTGATTACCGAGATTGCTGCCGTGCTTTCGTTTTCGGCCATCAACAACAACGATAAGGTAGGGGTAATATTTTTTAGCGATATAGTCGAAAAGTTTATTCCGCCCAAAAAAGGTTCTTCTCATATTTTGAGAATCATTCGTGAACTTATCGACTTCCATGCCGAGAATAAAGGGACCGATATTTCGGAAGCCTTGCGCTACCTTACCAACGCAATTAAAAAACGTTCCACGGCCTTTATTATCTCCGATTTTATGGACGATAACTTTGATAAAGCCATCCAAATTGCCAACCATAAGCACGATTTGATTGCCATCAGGGTTACCGACGAGCGGGAGCTTGAAATACCGAATGTTGGATTGGTTAAGATGCAGGATGCCGAAACCGGTAAAACCCGATGGGTTGACACCGGAAGCCGAAGGGTTCGTGAGCATTTTGCCAGAACTGCCCGACAGAAAACCGCCGAGCTGGATACACGATTAAACCGTTTCGGTATCGATATGGCCCGCGTTTACACCGGAAAAGATTATGTAAAACCTTTGATAAACCTCTTTAAAAAGAGAGAAGCTAGAAAGTGATGAAGAATCTGAAAATATATATGGTCATTGTCTTGCTGGTGATTTCGTGGCAGGGTTATTCCCAGGAAACCAAAGCTTGGGCTGAACCTGATACAACAGCCATTACTATTGGCGACCAGATAGGAATCGAACTGGGTATCAGCCTGAACAAAAATGTTTTGTTGCAGTGGCCGCAAATTAGCGACACGCTTACAAGCCACATTGATGTGGTAAAGCAGAGTAACATTGATACCACGTTTGAGGCCGACAATATGACTTTGAAACAACGCTTAACCATTACCTCTTTTGATTCGGGTTATTTTGAAGTGCCACCCATTAACTTTTTGTATCGTCTTAAAGGAGATTCCGCCGTTTTTACCGTGGGTACCAACAGCTTCTTCCTGCAGGTGAATACACCGGAAGTGGATACGGCTCAGCCTTTTAAAGCCATCGTGGGGCCTATTGAAGAGCCCTATACTTTTGGCGAGATTGCTCCCTGGGTTTTACTGGGATTAATGGCTTTGGCAGCCATCGCATTTTTGATTTTTTATCTCAAAAAGCGTAAAAACAATCAACCGCTCTTTAAGGCAAAACAGAAACCGTTACCACCTCCCGATGTGGAGGCCATTCAAAAGCTGGAAGAGCTGAAGCTGGCGCGGGTATGGCAAAGCGGAAAGGTGAAATTGTATCATTCGTCGCTGACCGATATCATGAAAAACTACCTGAAACGAAGGTTCGGTTTTGATGCTCCGGAGATGACGACCGATGAAATTATCTCCGTGCTGGATGAAAAAACGGCTAACGTTGAGGCCCGGAATAAACTTCAAGGTGCCATGCAACTGGCCGATTTGGTTAAGTTTGCCAAAGCACAACCAACGCCGCTGGAAAACGACTTAAGTCTTGAGCATTGTCTTGATTTTGTAAAAGAAACAAGGCCTGTAGCGGCTGAGCCGAATGAAAACGAAAAGGCGAAAACAAATTTGTTGGATAAAAAAACAGAAAAGTAATGTTTAACATCGATAGTTGGGCAAATCCGGAGTATTTGTATCTTTTGTTGGTAGTACCGCTGCTCATTGTTTGGTATTGGTTCAGCCATCGCCACCACGATGCTGAAATGAGCTTTTCCGGTTTGGAAGGCTTTGAAGGGGAGGCAAAGAGCGTAAAAGTGTGGTCGCGGCACAGCCTGTTTGTGTTGAGGCTGCTGGCCATTTCGTTGCTGATAATTGCTGTCGCACGCCCGCAAACAACCTCTCGCAGAAAAAATGTGAGCGTGGAAGGCATCGATATCGTGCTTGCCCTTGATGTTTCGGGCAGTATGCTGGCCCGCGATTTTAAACCCGACCGTCTGGAAGCTTCCAAAGATATCGCCCGCAACTTTATCTCGAAACGGCCTGACGACCGGATTGGTCTGGTAATTTTTAGTGGAGAAGCTTTTACCCAGGTTCCGTTAACCACCGATCATGCTATGATAGTGAATATGTTTCGTGAAATAAAGAGTGGTATGATTGAAGATGGTACCGCCATTGGCGATGGTCTGGCAACAGCGGTAAGCCGGTTGCAGGAGTCGGACGCTATTTCAAAAGTGGTTATCCTGCTTACCGATGGCGTGAACAATGCCGGCTCGGTGGATCCCATGTCGGCTGCTGAGATTGCCAAGCTTTATGGTGTGCGTGTTTATACTATAGGCGTAGGCTCCAAAGGATATGCACCCTATCCGGTTCAAACACCTTTTGGAACGCAGATGCAGCAGATGAAGGTCCAAATTGATGAGGATCTGTTAAAGAAAATTGCCGACGAAACGGGAGGCCGCTATTTTAGGGCTACCGGCAACGCCAGGCTTAGAGAAATCTTTAACGATATCGACAAATTGGAAAAATCTAAAATTGATATCCAGGAGTTCAGAAAAAAATATGAGATGTTTTTACCCTTCGCGTTGATGGCATTGGGACTCTTCATTTTTGAAATATTACTGAGGTATTTGGTTTTTAGGAAAATCCCCTAAAGCCCCCTGAGCTTGTCGAAGGGGGGCGTGATAGAAAGATCTCTTAAAGCCCCCTGAGCTTGTCGAAGGGAGCGAGATAGAAAAATCCCCTAAAGTCCCCTGAGCTTGTCGAAGGAAGCAAAAAAGCAGATAACATGAGCAGTAAAAAAAATTGAAAATACCAAAAGTGATATAGTACATGGGAAGCGAGCAAAGGGATAGATGTAAGAGAGACGGGAGACTAAATGTTGGAAGGTGTTAAAAAGGTAAAACAAAATAAAAATTGATACAATGATTCGATTTGCACATACGGAATATTTATACCTGCTTCTGTTGATACCGTTTTTTATCGTACTTTATTTTGTATGGAACGGTTGGCGGAAGAGAGCGTTAAAAAGGTTTGGCGACCTTAAAGTGATTCAGGTATTGATGCCTCGCTCTTCATCAGGAAAGCCTCTCTTTAAATTTATTATTCTGCTTACCGCTTTTATTTTTTTCGTGGTAGGTATCTCCGATCCGCAGGTAGGCTCAAAACTTGAAAAGGTAAAGCGCGAGGGAATCGACCTCTTTTTGGTGTTAGACGTTTCTAACTCCATGCTGGCCGAAGACATTAAACCCAACAGACTCGAAAGAGCTAAAATGGCTATCTCAAATCTGATTGATCGGCTGCAAGGCGACAGAATAGGAATCGTGGTTTTTGCCGGACATGCATACAAACAGCTTCCGCTAACCACCGATTATGGAGCGGCCAAGCTTTTTCTTTCGGCAGTAGACACCAAAATAATCCCCACCCAGGGAACAGCCATCGGCGAAGCCATAAGCATGGCAATCGAATCGTTCGATGATGCACAACACAACAAAGCTATCGTGGTGATTACCGATGGCGAAAACCATGAAGATGATGCTTTGGGAGCTGCCAAAACTGCAGCCGAAAAAGGAATTAAGGTATTTACCATCGGCATGGGATTGCCCGACGGGTCACCCATCCCGCTGTACGACCGCAATGGTAACAGACTGGGATTTAAAAAAGACAAGCAGGGTAAAACGGTGGTTACCAAGCTTAACGAAGATATGCTTCGTCAGATAGCTGCTGCAGGCAATGGCTCCTATGTTCGTGCCAGCAACGCAACTACAGGGTTGAGCAGGATTTTGAAAGATATCAATAAAATTCAGAAAAAAGAGATTGAAACACGACAGTTTACCGATTATGAAGATCGTTTTCAAATATTTTTGACAATGGCATTGATTTTGATTTTGGTGGAGCTGTTCTTTACAAATCGTAAAAGTAAAATTGCCGACAGGTTTAATATTTTTGGAAAGGAAAATTTGTGAAAATGAAGGCAAAATATATAGGATTGATGCTGTTATTGGCTCTTGTCGAAACGGTTGCTTTCGGGCAGGTTCCAAGAAAGTATGTCCGCTCGGGTAATAGTAAGTTTAAAGAGGGTAATTTTTCCGACGCCGAAGTTAATTACCGGAAAGCTGTTGCAAAAAACCCCGATTATTACAAGGGGCAGTTTAACTTGGGCGATGCCATGTACGAACAGAAAAACATGGAAGAGTCAGGTAAAATATTCAACCGGCTTTCCGAAACAACTAAAGACCCTAAGGTGAAAAGCAGCGCACTTTACAACTATGGCAACACCTTGCTCAATCAAAAAAAATACAAGGAGGCAATGGAAGCTTATAAAAAGTCGTTATTGCTTAACCCAACGGATCAAAACGCCAAATATAATTACGAGTACGCCCGTAAAAAAATGATTCAGCAACAAAAACAGCAAAAGCAACAGCAGAAAAACAAGAATAAAAATAAAGATAATAACAAGGAGAAGAATAAGGAGAAAAATAAGGATAAGAATAAAGAGAAGCAGAAGCAAGATAAGAAAGATCAAAATAAGGAGAAGAAGGATCAGCAGCAGAAGCCACAGGATAAAAAAGATCAGCAGCAGAAACAGCAGCAAAATAAAGATGAGCAGGGGAAGAAAGGGGATCAGCAAAAGCAGCAGCAACCGACTAAACCTCAACAGATGTCGAAAAAAGATGCTCAGCGAATGTTGAATGCCCTTAAAAATGATGAAAAGAAAACATTGCGTAAGCTGCAAAAGAAGAAAGCAAAAGCCGCCCATGCCAAAAAGTCGGATATTGACTGGTAAGCGTTGAATACAGGATTTGAAAACCTGATAGGCGGTAAACAGGTGGTGAAATGGTGACGGCATAGCAAACATCAGGGAGATGGATAGGCATCCCGAAAGGGATGGACAAATGTGGGAGGTTTTTAATAAGACGAAAAATTATCAATAGATGAAACAGATATTAATGTATGGAAAGCTGGTAGTCATTATGGCTTTTACCTTAATGGCAAGCCTGACTTTTGCCGGAGGAGAGGTCTCTTTTACCGCTTCGACCAAAAACCTTGTGGAGGTGGGAGAACGGTTTCAGATTTACTATACCGTAAATGCCGGTGGTTCAGATTTCCGGGTTTCAGATTTTGGTTCCCTGTCGGTGTTGTCGGGTCCTAACCGCACTTCCAGTTCCAGTATCCAATATATGAGCGGAAAGATGAGCCAGTCCACCGAGCTAACCTTTACCTATCTGGTCATGGCTACTAAGGAGGGAGAGGTCAACATTTCACCGGCAACCATCAAGGTGGACGGTCGGACTTATAAATCAAACGGCCTTACCATCAAAGTGGTGAAAGGAGATGCTGCAGCTCACCCCCCCCAAAACGGGCAAAGACAACAGGCACAAAGTTCTTCGACAGGTAAAAATACTGCGGCACCCGCCGGAACGGTTAAAAACGATGATTTGTATATCAAAGCATTGATAAGCAATTCGCATCCATATCTTGGCGAGCAGGTTATTGTTACCTACCGCATCTACACCAAGATTCAGGTCTCCGATTTATCGGTTAAAAAGCTCTCCTCTTTTCCCGGTTTCTGGACGAAAGATTTAATGGACAACAACAAACAGCTGCAACAGTCAACCAAAATAATTAACGGGGAGCAATACGTGGTAGCCGACGTTCGAAAACTGGCGCTCTATCCCCAAAAGAGTGGCAAATTAACCATCGACCCCATGGAGCTGGAGTGTATGGCTCAAATCAGAGTTCAAAACAAACGAAGGAAGAGTTACGACCCGTTCGGTGATTTTTTCGATGATCCCTTTTTCAATCGAAATGTCAAGAATATAAAAGTTGCCATTAAGTCAAATAAACTTACCCTGGATGTTAAACCGCTTCCTCAGGAAAACAAACCGGTTAGCTTTAAAGGAGCCGTGGGTGATTTTACCTTCGCTTCAAAAATTGACCGAACCAAACTCAAAGCCAACGAGGCACTTACGGTTACCATTACCATCTCGGGAAGAGGCAACCTGGAGTTGGTAGAGCCTCCTGTTATTCAATTTCCAACCGATTTTGAATCGTACGATCCTAAAGTTACCTCCCGGATTAAAACCAATGGGTTAGGGGTAAACGGTTACAAAAAGTTTGAATACCTTGCCATTCCGCGTAACCCGGGCGATTTCGTTATCCCGGCCACCACCTTTAGCTTTTTTAATCCTAAAGATGGAAAGTACTATTCCTATTCGTCGGATGAATTTAAAATTCATGTTGATAAAGGAAACGGAAATTCAAGCGGAATTACTTATAGCAATTCGGCTCAGGAAGATATCCATTATATTGGTAAAGATATCCATCACATAAAAACCGGTGCTTTCGAGCTGAAACCCATGGGAGAATATCTCTTTGCATCGCAACTGTTTTATCTGCTGATGGTATCTCCGTTGATTTTGTTGTTGATTGTTTT
The DNA here is from genome assembly GCA_964551935.1 of uncultured Lentimicrobiaceae bacterium. Lineage (GTDB taxonomy): Bacteria > Bacteroidota > Bacteroidia > Bacteroidales > F082 > B16-G9. Next base: position 7,219 of record CAZKGB010000114.1, read on the forward strand.
CTTGCTAAGAAAACAGCAGGAAAAACGGATGGGTAATGTCGATTTGATACGTAATAAAAAGGCTACAAAAATTGCCCGGTCAAGATTGCATAAAGCGGAGAAGTTTAGAAAAGAGGGTAACGAAAAAGCCTTTTTTGATGAAGTTGCCCAGGCTCTGTGGGGCTATATTGCCGATAAGTTTAGTATTTCGCAGGCTGAACTTTCCATGGAGTCGGTAAAACAAAAACTGGCTGAGCGAAAAGTTAACGAGGAGGTTTCAAACACCTTTATTAATGTGCTTAACGATATCGAGTTTGCCCGTTTTGCTCCCGGCGATACCAAAGGTAAGATGGAAAATATTTACAACGAGGCAATGGATGCCATATTACAAGCCGAAAAAGCACTTAAACATTAAATTCGATGAAAAAGAGATTAAGTTATATAACGGTATTATTGTTTGTTTTGGCGGTTTTTCAGGTTAATGCACAAACTGCCGATTCGTTGCTTATGCAGGCAAACAGTGCTTATAATCAGGGATTATACGACTCATCCATCAGTTTGTACAACAGGGTGCTGGATAAAAAGGTCGAGTCGGCCGTGCTTTATTATAACCTTGGAAATGCATGGTTTAAGAAAGGAGAGATACCGCATGCTATCCTCTATTATGAAAAGGCCAGAAAGTTAAATCCCAACGATGATGATATCAATTACAACCTGGG
>CAZKGB010000115.1:0-7821 GCA_964551935.1 uncultured Lentimicrobiaceae bacterium
ATAAAGTTGGCGATTCAAAAGCCTCCAAAATATTTGTTTTTACCCCCAAGGGCGACCTTAAACAGTTTCCTGCCGGAGCTACCGTGTTAGACTTTGCTTACGACATCCATTCGGATGTGGGCGCTCATTGTAATGGTGCAAGAGTTAATAATCTGGCGGTTCCCATACGCTACGTGTTGCAAAATGGCGACCGAATCAGTATTATGACGTCCAACAGGCAAAAACCTAAAATCGACTGGCTGGCATACGTGGTTACCGATCGCGCCCGAAACCGTATTAAACGACAGTTAAAAGAAGAAAAATATCAGGAAGCGGAAGCGGGGAAATCGCTGTTGCTGCGAAAATTTAAAAACTGGAAAATCAAAAGCTCCGATGACCTCATTAATTTTTTAGTTAAACATTTTAAAATTGATACAGCCGTTGACCTCTACTATTTAGTAGCAACCGAAAAGCTGGATATTTCCATTATTAAGAAAATAATATTTGAAAAACTAAACGAAGAAAACAAAAAAACAGTTGCTAAACACGACAGAGAAACCACTGAAACACCAGATAACCACGAAACTAATAAGGATAGGGAAGATGAAAAAGAGGTGTTGTGGATTGGCGACAACCTGAAAAATGTAAACTACTACTTTGCCAAGTGCTGTAATCCTATTTTAGGAGATCATGTTTTTGGCTTTGTTACAACCCAGGGCAAAATATCCATCCATCGTTACGACTGCCCGAATGCCAAGCGGCTACTGAATAGATATCCTTACAGGGTTCTGCCAATCAAATGGCTTAACACCAACGAAGAGATCTATAAAAATGCGGTCATTCGTATCCAGGGCAAAGATGAACTGGGGCTGGTGGGAGAGATTACATCACTCATCTCGAAAGATTTGAATATCAACATGCGATCCATTAATTTCGAGTCGAAAGGAAAACTCTTTGACGGACGGGTTACCGTTATGATTAAATCGGTTGATCACTTGAACGGCTTAATTTATCGATTGGGGAAAATTAAAGGTGTACAAAAAGTAAACAGGGTAAAATAGAAGAAATCTTATAAACATAAACAACCTATTAGCATTATTTGTGTCAATAAACTATTGAATTATTTTTCTAACATCTATTAATCATTTTTTTTATGAAAAAAATCCTGTTACTTGGTTTCTTACTAAATACCATACTTTTTTCCGGTTGCGTTAAAATTCTTAACGATGAACTTAAAACAAAAGAGGTGAAAATGGTACTCAATGCAGCCATTTCGCCCGATAGTATGTTTACGGTTAACATTAGCAAAACCATCCATATTTTTGAAGATGAATCAGCTGACAACCTGCCGTTTATCGACAGTGCCAAGGTTCAACTTTTTGAAAACGGAAACTATTTATTCGATCTTCAAAACATAGGTGCCGGCTATTATATTAACCCTCAGTTTTTTCCCCAAACCGGAAAAGAGTATAAAGTTAATGTATCCTACGGTTCATTGAAACCCATCGAATGTAAAACCACTATCCCTGCCGTTACCCCCATCAAAAGCTTCGACACCTTGTCCGTTACAACCATGGATGAATACGGCGGAAACCATGTACAGTTAATAGGAGAGCTTACCTACAACGATGCTCCCGATAAATCAAACTATTATCAGTTAAGTTGTAAAGTTACCTATTTAGACCCAAACAACAACACCTACACTTACGACCAGGGTTTATGGCCGACCGATGACAACGAGCGATTTTTTGACGGATACAACAACGGTAAATTGTTGTGGAACGATAAGCTAACCAATGGAAAAGAGGTTTCATTTAAATTTGTTTATTACGACACGTACGAATACGGTAAAAAATCAAATCGTTCAGAAGAGAGTGCCCGATTCGTTTTCTACTTTAAATCGATAAGCAAAGAATACTACACCTACTTAAAATCAATAGACGTTTATTATGAAACCGGCGAAGGCGATAATCCGTTTTCCGAACCGGTAGTTATCTATTCAAATGTTGAAAATGGTTACGGTATCATGGGAGGATACACTCAGGATACAACTTCCGTAAAACTGGTATTTAATTCCGGCGAAAAGGGAGGTGCAAAATGAAAAAGGTATTAATAGCCATCTTCTTGGTTTTGTTCAGCACAGCAAATATCCGGGCTCAAAAGCACACTATCATAGGGTTTGTAAGCGATGCTTCCAATGGCGAAAAATTGTTGGGTGCCAATGTTTATAACAGCAAAACCTATAGAGGATGCGTAACCAATAATTACGGGTTCTACAGTCTTACACAACCCGAAGGTAAAATTACCATCAAATACTCTTTCGTGGGTTACAAAACGGTAAGCCATACACTGAACCTTTTATCTGATACAACCATCAACATCGAATTGTCGCCCACCATCGAGCTTGAAGAAGTAGAGGTAAAAGCATCGGGTATTCAACAGCAACTCGAAAGCTCACAAATGAGCGTTACCGAACTGCCCATACAAACCATTAAAAAGCTCCCGGTATTTTTTGGTGAAGTTGACATTATGAAAACCATACAACTGTTGCCCGGTGTACAATCGGGTACCGAGGGAACCAGTGGCATTTATGTCAGGGGTGGTGGTCCCGATGAAAATCTGATTTTACTGGATGGAGTACCCGTTTATAATGCCAACCACCTGTTTGGCTTTTTCTCGGTTTTTAATGCCGATGCACTTAACAGTGTTACGCTGGTTAAAGGAGGATTTCCGGCCCGGTACGGGGGCAGACTCTCTTCGGTGCTTGATATAAGAATGAAAGAAGGAAATTCAAAAGAGTTTAAGGTACAGGGAACCGTTGGTTTAATAGCCTCCAAACTAACATTGGAAGGCCCTGTAGTTAAAAATAAATCGTCGTTTATTGTTTCGGCACGCCGAACCTATATTGATATTTTATCTTATCCCATTCAAATATTAGCTAACAAAATGCAAGGCAACAGGGGTAAGTTTTACGGAGGGTACTATTTTTACGATTTGAATGGAAAAATTAACTGGAAATTTTCGGAAAAAAGCCGCCTTTACCTTAGCGCTTACCTGGGTAACGATAAAGCCTATGCCACCAATGAGTACGAATCGTCGGGGTATAAAAACGACAACAAGTTTAAACTGCGTTGGGGTAATATAACTACCTCACTCCGATGGAACTATGTTTTCAACAAAAAATTGTTTGCCAATTTTAGGGGTTCTTACAGCCGGTACAACTTCCTGGTAGGGGAAAATGATGAAAATAAAACACCTCAATATTATGAGAATTTAAAATTCGAATATTTCTCGGGAATTGACGATCTTGCTGCTGCCGTTGACTTCGATTATGTGCCTGCCGCCAATCATTATATCCGTTTCGGCATTAGTAACATTTACCACACCTTTAACCCCGGTGTAAACGCTTACTCGTATAACAGTCAGGAAGGAAGCAACCAGGCAAAAGTAGATACCACCTTCGGAAACAATAAAATATATGCCAACGAAATGGATGCATACCTCGAGGATGATTTTTCGATAGGCAACTATGTTAAGGTTAACCTCGGCCTGCATGCTTCGGGATTTTATGTTAAAAACACCTTTTATAAATCGTTGCAACCCAGGGCAGCGTTACGGGTTATCGCTTCCGATAAATTATCGCTTAAAGCTTCGTATGCCACCATGGCCCAGTACGTTCACCTGCTTACCAACACCTCTATAGGATTACCAACCGATTTATGGGTTCCTGTTACCGATACCATTAAACCCATGAAATCGCAACAGATTGCTGTTGGAAGTGTTTACAACCTGAACGATAGGTTTGAAATTAGTTTGGAAGGATATTATAAATGGCTCAACGATGTTATTTCGTATAAACCCGGAGCCTCTTATCTTACAAGTAACAACGATTGGCAGGAGATGATTACCGTGGGAAACGGGTGGAGCTATGGTGCCGAATTGTTGATTCGAAAAGATATGGGAAAATTAACAGGCTGGATTGGCTACACCCTTTCATGGTCGTGGCGCAAGTTTGAAGAGGTGAGCCCTGATAAATTCCCCTACCATTACGACCGCCGTCACGATATATCTGTGGTGGCCACTTACAAACTAAACGATAAAGTTGATTTCGGAGCTACCTGGGTTTTTGGTACCGGAGCAGCTATTACCCTGCCTTACGACAAATACATCGAGCTGGAAGACTACACGGGCTTTATCGGAAACGGAAATCCGCATGAAATGGAACCCTACATAAATTACATTAACAACGTGCAGGAACGAAACAACTACCGGACACCCAGTTACCACCGGCTCGACCTCGGGGTAAATTTCCATAAAAAGAAAAAATGGGGCGAACGCACCTGGAGCGTGGGACTTTATAATGCCTATTTCCGCCAAAACTACTTTTTTATTTTTGTTGATTACGACTACAACAATTATAACGGAACCGGACAACCCGAAAAAGTACTAAAACAGGTGAGCCTTTTCCCGGGAATGCCTTATGTTTCGTATAGCTTTAAATTTTAGGTGCTTGTATTAAAACAGATAATAATTTATCGGTTATTTTTTTCTGCCTGCCCTTTACAATGTAGTTTTATTTACTTTTAACCCATGGAAACAACATGGAAACAATCGCTGTCCATTCACTGGGCAAACACCGATATATCAGGTAAATTAAGCCTCCCGGGGTTAGGTCAGCTTTTAATCAACACCGCCACCCAACATGCCGAGAATCTGGGTTTTGGATATGAAGAGCTGAAAAATCAAAATTTAAACTGGATATTGTTCAGGATGAACATCAAGCTAAACCGCCGTCCCCAATGGAACGAACCGGTTACCCTCACCACCTGGCCGTCAGGTATCAGAGGCCTGGCAGGCTTGCGCGAGTTTGTTATGTTAAACGAAAAAGGCGATGAGCTGTGTACGGCCACTTCGGAATGGCTTATTATCGACTTGGAATCGCGCCGCCCGAAAAGACTTAACCAGTTTGAAGATATCCTCAAGTTTGAAGAACAGGAGAAAGCCTTTAACGCTACTCCACCGGTTGCCAATACCAAAGGAAATTTCAGCGATTTGTTTACCGTTACCATTCGCCATTCCGATATGGATTTAAACGGACATGCCACGGCCCGCCGCTATTTCGACTGGATGGATGATGCACTCTATCAAATTCATAAAGAGAAAGAAATCGATATTATACAAATCACCTTTTTAAACGAAACCTACCTTAACGAGTCGGTTACCCTGCAGATAGACGAAACCAACACAACTGTGCGCGGGATTAGAAAAAGTGATGGAAAAACGGCCTTCATGGCTGCAGTTCAATACAAAGCATAAACCGGTTATGATCTATTTTAATTTTCATCAGCATTCACTCTTTTCCGATGGCAAAGCCGAACCCGAAGAGTATATCAAACAAGCTTTAGAACTTGGTTTTGAGGCTATGGGATTTTCGGAACATTCGCCTTTGCCTTTTGAAACCCCTTTTTCGTTAAAGAAAGAGAACATTGAAAATTATGTTGAAATACTGGATGCATTAAAACAAAAGTATCAGGATCAACTGTCCGTTTACCGGTCGCTGGAGCTGGATTTTGTTCCGGGGTTTTCCGAGGATTTTGAAAAATGGAAAAAAGCCTGTAAAGTTGATTATGCCATCGGTGGTGTTCATCTCGTAAAACCGGATAACACTGACGAGCTTTGGTTTACCGATGGTCCCGATCGCAACCTATACGACCGGGGTGTGGAAACTTTTTTTAACAACAACATTAAAACAGCCGTTAAAACCTATTATCACCAACTGAACAGCATGGTTGAAAGCCAACATTTTGACGTGGTGGCTCATGTTGACAAAATTACCATGCACAACCAAAACCGGTTTTTTACCGAGGATGAAAAATGGTATCGAGATTTGGTTTCCGAAACCCTTCATCTTATTAAAGAGAATGATTTAATTGTTGAAGTAAACACGCGCGGCCTGTACAAAAAAAGAAGCGACAAACTGTTTCCCGACGGCAAAACGCTTCAGCAGGTTATCGAATTAAATATTCCGGTCATTATTTCATCCGATGCCCATCAACCCGGAGAAATCAACCTCTATTTTGACTATGCCATCAGACAGTTGCACCGTTTTGGCTGCAAACATATACTCTTTTTTAACGGCTCAGGCTGGGAGGAGCGAGGCCTTGTAACGCCGTAGTAAAGATTTCAGGATTACGCTTGCACGAATGACCCCTGACACCAAGAAGAAAAAATCATGACAAACTCTCCTGTTCGTAAATCGTAAATGGTTTTGATGTTGCTTGGATTTACGATATTCGATGTCGATTTACGATATCCAATATGTATACTTCTAAAATTGTAAATCGGTGTTCTTCTGTTCGATATTCGGTTTGGCTTCTGCCAAATTCTGGCTTGGGTTACAAGATGATTATGACATAGAAGAAGAGAGACATAAGAAAGACTGCCATATTTAATGCAATCAGAAACACAAAAAAAAAGAACATCAGCTTTAGCACAATTAGATTCAATTTTGTTAAGGTGCAGTGCGGCGTAATTCTACGATTTATATCTCTGCTATCAAGTTGATGGTTTTTATACCTTTGCCGGTATAAATTGAATTATGCCGACCAAATTATCCATCGAAGAATTTTTACCGTTAACCGACACCTTCCCTTTGGTAGATGTACGCTCACCGGCCGAATATGCCAAAGCACACATCCCCGGAGCCGTTAACATCCCTCTTTTCGATAACGAAGAGCGAAAGCAAGTGGGTATCAGGTATAAACAAGGGGGTAAAGAAAACGCCGTTTTGCTGGGGCTGGAATATGTAGGACCAAAAATGGCCGGTTTCGTTAAACAGGCTAAAAAGCTGGTAAAAAAAGACAAAAGAATTTTGGTTCATTGCTGGCGTGGAGGAATGCGCTCGGGAAGTATGGCATGGCTTTTTGAAACGGCCGGACTTAAAGTTTTTACGCTGGACGGTGGATACAAAGCTTATCGCGGATACATCAGAAAACAGTTTTCAAAAAATGTTGACATGGTTGTTTTAGGGGGATATACGGGCAGTGGAAAGACCTCTATCTTACAGGAGATGGAAAAAAAGGGAGAGCAGTTTTTAGATATCGAAGGCATCGCCCACCACAAAGGCTCGGTATTCGGCCCGCTGGGACAAAAACAACAACCCTCCAACGAACAGTTTGAAAATGACCTCGCCGATGCCTGGCGAAAATTTGATTTTTCAAAACCGGTATGGGTAGAAGACGAAAGCCGGCAACTGGGTACCTGCGGTATTCCCGATCCGCTGTTTGCTCAAATGAGAAAAGCTCCGGTTATAAAAGTAATTATTCCTAAAAGTGAACGAATCAAAAGACTGGTAAACGAATATGGTAATTTTGAAAAGAAACTGCTGGCCGAACAGGTAGAAAAAATACGCGAGCGACTGGGCGGACAGTTTGCCAATGAAGCCATCGAGGCACTGAATCAAAACCAACTTGATAAGGTGGCCGATTTAACATTACGATACTACGATAAAGCTTATGAATTCGGCATTTTAAAACGAAACCCCGAAAGCATCACCAAATTAAAGCTGGAAAAAGATGACCCGATTGAAAATGCCAAAGCGGTACTTGCCCTTACTGAAAATTTATTTGTCCAATAGATTTGAAAGTAATCCTCTATATAGATTTTGGTAACTATATTAATCGTTGTGCACAAACAGTATTGATTACCACAATGACTATTAGTTATAACTTTTGGTCATTACGATAATTTGTATATTCTTGTATAAAAAAGAAATGTATCAAAGAACATTGGAGAACCAAACAGCAACAAGAAGTTGATTTTGTAGAAGAGAAAAACGGAAAG
>CAZKGB010000116.1:0-7813 GCA_964551935.1 uncultured Lentimicrobiaceae bacterium
ACTAATTTTGGCTTGCAAGATAATGAAGAATAAAGAATGTAAATGGAGTTTTAAGTTTTTTTTAGAAGTTTGATTTATGAAAAGATATTATTACATCAAAAAAGGCCGCTTCAAACAGAGCGGCCTTTAGGTTAAAACAATAATTATTTTTAAATAATTCCCTGGTCGTACATAGCGTTGGCCACTTTAAGAAAACCTGCCACGTTGGCACCTTTCACGTAATTGATGTATCCATCCTCTTCGGTTCCGTATTGAACCGATACTTCGTGGATTGATTTCATAATTTGGTGCAATTTGGCATCAACCTCATCGGCGATCCAGTTAATTTTCATGGAATTTTGAGTCATCTCTAACCCTGAAACAGCCACGCCGCCCGCATTAACAGCTTTACCCGGTCCAAACAATATTTTGTTTTCGTGGAATGCTTCAACAGCTTCGGGGGTACAACCCATGTTCGAAACTTCAGCAACAACCTGCACACCGTTTTTAATCAGGTTGGCTGCATCCTCACCGTTTAACTCGTTTTGAGTGGCACAAGGCATGGCAATATCACATTTAACTTCCCACGGATGTTTCCCTGCAATAAAGGTTGCTTCAGGAAATTCTTCAGCGTAAGGAGCCACGATATCCTGATTTGATGCACGGAGTTCCAACAGGTAATCCACTTTTTCACCCGATATTCCTTCAGGATCATAAATATATCCGTCGGGGCCCGAAATGGTAACCACTTTTGCACCCAGCTCATTAAGTTTTAAAGCAACACCCCAGGCCACATTACCAAAACCTGAAATGGTTACGGTTTTGCCTTCAAAGGAATCATTTTTGGTTTTCAGCATTTCCTGCGTAAAATAGACGCCGCCAAAACCTGTTGCTTCAGGACGAATCAGACTGCCACCCCAGCCGGTACCTTTTCCTGTAAGCACACCGGTGTGCTCGTGCTGAAGTTTTTTGTACATTCCATAAAGGAAACCTATCTCTTTTCCGCCCACGCCAATATCTCCGGCAGGCACATCGGTTTCGGGGCCGATGATTTTCCAAAGTTCCAGCATAAATGCCTGGCAGAAACGCATAATCTCGTTATCCGATTTCCCTTTAGGGTTAAAATCGGAACCACCTTTACCCCCACCCATGGGTAACGTGGTAAGGGCATTTTTAAAGATTTGCTCGAAACCTAAAAATTTTAAAATACTCAGGTTAACACTGGGGTGAAAACGAAGTCCCCCTTTGTAAGGGCCGATGGCGCCGTTAAACTGGACACGGTAGCCGAGGTTTACATGTACTTTACCTTCGTCGTCCATCCATGGCACCTTAAAGGTCAGAATACGGTCGGGTTCAATCAAACGGTCGATAATACCGGCAGTTTCAAAGTGAGGGTTGTCGTTTACAACATCTTCAATAGTCTCTAATACTTCTCGAACAGCTTGTAAATATTCAGCTTCACCCGGATGCCTTGCTTCCAGGTCGTTCATAATTTTATTTAAGTCCATCAATAATGGTTTTTAAGGGTTATTTGTTAACAATATAACAATTGTTAAATATGCGGCAAAGATAATGTTGATTTTTCGAGATAAACAAACTAAATAATTAAATTTCAGCAAATATAGAACCTGTTAAAATAATAAAGGTAAACTACATAATCTCAGGTAGGTAATCTACCTAAGGATACCGTTGTTCCAGTGCAAAGTTTTCTCTAATTTACCCTCTTCGTCGAACCACTTTTCCGTTCCGTTTTTTTGGTTATTTTTATAATGAATTTCACGCTTTACTTTCCCGTTTGGCCACCATGCCCTTTGAACACCGGTTCCCTTTGAAAAATTTCCGATTCCTACAATATTACCACCAACATCGTAATACATCCATCGGCCTTCAAACAAGCCATTGGAGTAGCTCCCTTCAATTTTTAATGTACCGTTGGGGTACCACTGTCTGAAAAAACCATTAAGTGTGTCATTATTATAATTTTCCTCGATTACCTTGTTACCGTTATCATCGTATGTAATCGATCGCCCTTCTTTTAATCCGTTAAGGTAAAATGTTTTTGACTCAATGGTTCCGTTCCGGTGCCATCTAATCATCTCTCCTTCCAGCTTATTATTTTTGTAGTTGGCCTCCTGCTCTCTGTTTCCGTTATCGAAAAACCACACGGCTTTACCATCTATTTTATCATGTTTGTACACAATTTCAGATTTTACCATCCCGTTTTCCCAGTAGGAAACTTTTTTATGAGAGCAGGCACCCAAAAAGATTCCCATCAAAAAAATTATTGTTACTATTCTTTCATTCATTGTTTACACACATTATCAGAAGCATTTTATAAGATGCAAAAATAGTGAACTAAGGCATCAATCAAACAGAAAGGGGAATTGAGATGATTAATTTTACTATTTAGAAACCCATTTTAGGTAAAAAAATAATACCGGCAATAACCAAAGAGGCAATGGCAGCCAGCAGAACTGCACCGGCAGACATGTCTTTGATTTCATTTTGATAAAATAGCTGAATTGAATATATTTTTGCTGTACTATCTTTTCCAACACACTTTGCCTCAGCCGATTTAAATATAAATAAGAGAATTGAAAGAATGAATAGTATATTTTGCCGACCAGCCGGGTTCGTGTAACAAAATAAATTTCCAGGGTTTTTCTGATTGCGACAAATCGGTTTGAAGCCAGGATAATTGTCCGGCACTTAGCTTCGCCGTAAAGTAAGTTCGTTGTTATTGGCATATGATGAGTTGAAAAATTGATGCTGCCAATCGTCTTCAACGCGGCCTCGACTTACACAATCTCCCGTAATAAGGTTGGGTATTACTTCTGAAACAAAAAGGATTTTATTAATCAATCGTTATCTCCTTTTTCATCGTTCTCATTATCTCCCTCTTCGTCTTGCTCATTTTTCGATTCATTTTTAATGACTTTACCGTTGCCGTCTATAACAACTTCCATTTCGTGTTCGCCGTTTTCAATCTTTATTTCAAACACTTTACCCTCGTGGGTTTCCGAAACTTCGGCCATTTCAACATTATACCCTTTGAATTCACTTTCCAGGGTTGATTTTACGGCCTTGGGGAGGGCGGCAACTTTAACCCGGTACTCTGTCTCTTTCCACGTACCGTCCGTAGCAAAGTTAGCCGAATATTCCTGTCCGTTCATTTTAAACTCAGCTTCCCATTCATGGGCATTTTCTTTATCCCAGCTTACTTTTTTGACCTCGGGAAACTTGTTGTTAAAGGAAGTTTTAACTTTTGCAGGCACATTTTTACCTGTTTGGGCACAAGCTGTTAAGCTAAATATAGCTGCAACAGCTAACATCAAAAATACATTTTTCATATTAAAGTAATTTTAAATAATATTACAATAATAAACCGTAAATCTAAAGAAACTTTGAAGATTTAGTACAGATCAAATTTTAATACCACATTTCCTACAATTCCATCCAGAGGAGCATAGATTTCTTTAAAAACAGGGTTGTTAAGATCGCCGGTAATAATGTTTCCGAATTTTGTCTGTCGGACATTAAGGATGTTTTCCACATTCAGGGCGAGGGTCAAATGTCCGAAGCGTTTTTGCAATGAGGCGCCCAATAGCCAGTAATCAGGAGTTTTGGAGCCATCTTCAAGAAACTGGTTACCAAAATAAAAGGCTTCTAAGCCGGCTTTTACACCCTCTTCGTCGTCTTCGTAAGCAAGGGTGGTGGTTAAACGATTTTTAGGGGTTAACTCAAGGGGCTTGTTGTCATCATATTTTTTTTGAGTATTTAAAAAAGTATAATCAACATATAAAACCAACTCATCCAGCGACAACCTTATGTTGCTGTTTAATCCGAGACTTGAAATATTGCCGTTAGCATTTTCGTAAGAAACAATTTGTTGATTCAAGAATTGCGGATCGGCAATAATCGGATTATGAATTTCGGTAAGGAAAAACGACTGGTTAAAAGTTAAAAACAGCTCATCAATGATAGGTGCTTTTAAATTAAAGTCGAGGTTCAGCCCTGTTGATCTTTCAGGAACAAGACCCTTTAACGGCAGCACATGCTGATATCTTGTCCGTTCAGCCTCATCGGTAAAAGGAGTGGGGAGTTTATAGCCCAATCCGCCACTAAGTCTTATAAAAAAACTTTTTGTAACATGATACATGATTGCCAACCGTGGCAAAAAGAAACTACCGTATTGGATATTGTAATCGAAGCGAATGCCGGGTTCTAAAAAAAACCTTTTGTTAACCTTCAGGTTATCCTGCGAAAAAACACCTATTGTTTGATGATTATAGCTTAACAGGTTGGTATCTGTTTCGTTAAAAATATCGCCATAATAGTTTACACCCGAAACCCAACTGTGCTTGCCTGTTTTAACAAGATAAGATAGTTCGCTGTATATATCAGTTTGGATGCCGTTAAAAGTATTGACATTGGTTTTAAACTTTCTTTTAAAATTACCCACGTTGGTTTTAAAGGTTAAAACATGGCCCGATGAAACGGTAAATTTGTACCGGATTCTGCCATTCAGCCGGCGGGTATTGTTTTTTTCATAAAACGAATGTAAACTGTCAGCCTCATCATTCAACACCATCATGTTGCCGCCCAGACGGTTTTCAAAGGTCGTAAACAGGCCTGCCTCCAGATGATTGTTTTTATTGATATCGTAATAAATTATCGGGTTGATAACTGCACGGTGGTATTCGGGCACATCGCTAAAACCGTTTTTACTAACATCTTTGGCTTCGTGCGAATTGATCGATGCCAGCATGGTAATGCCAAGTTTTCCGTTTTTAGCAGAGTAAAAACTGCTAATATCATTTCCCCTTAATGTAGTTTGATTTAGCATAACCGAAAACGTTGGTTTATCACCGGGTTTTTTGGTAATAAGGTTAACAATACCCGCAATGGCATCGCCTCCGTAAAGCGTAGAAGCTGAACCTTTGATGATTTCCACCTGCTGCAAATTGAGCGGAGGAATTTGTAACAGGCTCAATCCCGAAGAAAAACCGCTGTACATTGGGAAACCATCCTGAATAAGCTGAGTATACTTTCCGGGCAACCCCTGAATACGAAAACTTACATTTCCCGAAACAGCTGAAGTATGCTGGACCAAAATACCGGAAGTTTCGCCCAGCAGTTTTGAAATATTCCCGGGGGTAATGCCCGTTTCTTCAACAACCTCTTCATTGCCCAGCACCTCAATGCGAGTTGGAATTTCCTTAATGTGGTTGGCAGTTCGTGTGGAGTAAACCACCACTTCGCCAAGGTTTTCCGCTTTTTCGAGATAAATGGTAACCGGCACTATTTGCTTTAACGGAAAAACATAGTTTTTTTGTTTGGTATGATATCCCACATAAGAAAACAGAAGGGTATGTTTTCCGTCGGGGATGTTGTGGACCACAACAAAACCGGTAGTGTCGGTTGCACTCCCAAGGTTTGAATTTTCCAACACCACGTTGGCGTACATCAAAGGTTCTTTGGTATCTTCATCTTTTAAAAAGGCTTTAAAAGTATTCTGTCCAAAACTCAATCTCGCCGGGAAAAATATTACCAGTAGTAAAATGATGCGTTTCATCTGCATGATATTTTTAATAAACAGACAAAAGTAGAGGTCGATTCTAAAGAAAATCTAAAGTAGAAGTTGAGCACATTAAAACCCGAATCGGGGATGCAATATTTGCAAAACCTGATCCAGCTCTCGGTTTGTAACCGTGAGCGTTTGTATTCACTAACCATGGTTAATTGTAAAGCAATAGTATTTATCTTTCACAAAACTTACTTGTAAATGGTGGCTGTCGCAAATTTGTTTTACAATAGCGAGTCCAAGACCGTAGGATTGTGAGTTTTCTTTGGTAAAACGGTTGAATATGGTTTTGTTTGTAAGAGAAGTTTTGTTGCCGGTATTACAGATCTTCAATCCTGATTTATCAATTTCAACTATAATTTTACCGTTCTCAATATTGTGTCTGATGGTGTTCGAAAGAAGGTTGTTAATCAATATTCCGGCCAGCTCGTAGTCCAGGTTCACCATAAAATCGCCGGTTTTTTTAAAATCAAGGGTAAGGTTTTTCTTTTGAATCAGGGGTGTAAAATCTTCAATTTTTTTACTAAGAACTTGAGATAAGCTAATCAGTTTGTCGGTTTGAAATTGTTTATTTTCGATTCTGGCAATAAGCAGCAGGCTTTTATTTAATGTCGAAAGCCTTTTAACATTATTAATAGAAGAGACTACCTTTTCAAAAGCAGGTTTCGGCAAATCCTGCTGAAGCAGTTCTTCCAGGTTTAATAAAATTATTGAAAGCGGGGTTTGTATTTCGTGGGAAGCGTTTTCGGTAAACTCTTTAAGGGTTTGATAATCCTGCTGTAATTTTTTAGTTAGTGCCTTAATGGTTTTATTAAGACGGTCAAATTCTTCAATCTTTGTTTGCCTCAGTGATAAGGGCTTGGTTTTGTTGAAAGAAAAATTTTCAATCTCTTTCAGGTTAAACTCAAAATCTCTCCAAATCGTTTTATTCAATTTTGTTGTTACTACATAAGAAATAAAAAAGAGCAGCAACAGCAATATAAGGAGTGGCAAAGCAATGGCCATAAGTAAATCGTTGTTTTCCAGCAATGAGTGCCGTATCTTAATTAAATAGTATTGCCCGTTTATAGTAACCGAGTTGGTGTATTCCATATAGGGCTCTTCTTCCGCCTCTGCTTCATCGTTTAAATACAATTCTTTATACGATTTTGGTTCAGCCTGCTCTTTGTTAATTTTTTTCACCTCAATAATTGGATAAAGGTTGGGCAATGCTCCCGAAGATTTTATTTCCTGAATAATTGCATATTCTTTTTCATAGAGATCTTCATACATTTCATTCTTTAAAATTTTTACCAGCAACCAGTAACCGGTTATAGTAGCCAGTATTAAAAGTACTGTAAAGGTTATCAAATATTGAAGATTGATCTTGTTCAAAAACTTCATCGGTCAGAAAATTTATAACCCATTCCGTAAATTGTGTTAATATAATCGTTCCCACCTTTCGATTTTATTTTCCGACGTATGTTGTTAAGGTGCGTATAAATAAAATCAAAATTATCAGCCAAATCAATATTATCATCCCAGAGGTGCTCAGCAATGGCCTCTTTAGTTAATACACGGTTTTTATTGATGATAAAATAGAGCAACATGTCGTACTCCTTTTTTGTTAGCTTGATTTGTTTGTTGCAAACCAACACCTCCTTACTGTCATTATCAATAGTTATTTCGTTAAACTGTATCAGGTTCGACCCTTCAAATTTCCGTCTTCTTAAAACAGCTTTTATACGTGAGTTAAGCTCCGACAGCTGAAACGGTTTAGTCATATAATCGTCTGCCCCTAAATCAAGCCCGGTAATTTTATCATCTAACGAATTTTTTGCTGATAAAATAATAAGGCCTGCCTGAAGGTTGTTTTGCTTGATGGCTTTAATGAGATCGAGTCCGTTTCCATCAGGCAGGGTGATATCCAATAGAATTAAATCATATTCGTAGATAGAGAGCTTTTCATACGCTTTTGTGAAATTTTCAGCCATTTCACAAATGTACTGCTCTTTGGTAAGATAGTTACCTATTGCAATTAAAAGCTCAGTTTCATCCTCCACAACTAGAATTTTCATGGTATAAAATTAGGGACAAATTCTCAAGAAAATCTAAAGTAAAACAATAAATTAACCCAGATTTGTCATTAGAGGAGACAAATCAGCCCGAAGGGCTGACGAAACACATTGTCATACAATGTGTTTGTCAGGGTTAAACCTGACATTGAAAATGAACGATTTCTTTACATTGCCTGGAAGAGATATTGCTTTC
>CAZKGB010000117.1:0-7683 GCA_964551935.1 uncultured Lentimicrobiaceae bacterium
CTCTGCCAACCTGTCGTTAAACCAAAAAGTGGGCTGGACCGGCGGCGAAGTATTTTTAAACACCGGCATCCAGCAGATGACCAACTTTTACACCGATACCACCACCAAACAGTTTCTGGCCGACATGGTAAGCATCGGCTTCCGCCAACCCATTTTTACCTATAACGCCTATAAGTGGGATAAAAAAATTGAACCGCTTAAATATCAGGAGGCACAACGAAAATATTTAGAAGACAATGAGCAGGTAGCCATTACTGCCATCAACCGTTTTTTTAATTTGCTTTCGGCACAAATTGAGGTTGAGATAGCCAAAAAAAACTATGCCAATTACGACACGCTATACAAAATTGCCAAAGGCCGTTTTAATTTGGGCAAGATTGCCGAGAATGAGTTACTGCAACTGGAGCTAAACCTGCTAAAAGCCGATGCTTCGCTGGAGCAATCGGAGCTCAATTACAACAATATGCTCTTTTTGTTTAAATCATACCTAAGGCTTAAAACCGACGACAATATCCGGTTAATTGAACCGGTGGTTAAAACATATTTCGAGGTACCGCTTCAGCGTGCCATCGAAGAAGCAAAGAATAACACCTCGGCCGGCCTTGAGTTTCAGCGGCGGCTGTTGCAGGCCCAAAGCGATGTAAACCGTGCTAAAATGAACGGTCGTTTCGATGCCCAGCTGTTTGCCTCATTCGGGCTTACTCAAACGGCCAATTATCTTCCCGATGCTTACAAAAACCCTTTGGACCAGGAACGGGTAACGGTGGGCATCACGCTCCCAATACTTGATTGGGGTAAAGCACGCGGGTCTATTCGAATGGCCGAATCGAACCACGATTTGGTTGTAACTGCCGTGGAGCAGGACAAGATAGATTTTGAACAGGATATCTACCTGCAGGTAATGCAATTCGGGATGCAGAAAAAACAACTGTACATTGCCGCCAAGTCGGACACGGTGGCCGCCAAAAGATACAATGTTACCTACAAGCGATACATGATTGGTAAAGTAAACGACGTACTGGAACTTAACAACGCCCAAATTGACAACGACAATGCCAACCTCGGGTTTGTTAACTCGTTAAAAAATTATTGGATAAACTACTACAAGATTCGCAAGATGACCTTGTTTGATTTTGAAAATCAGTTGCCCGTCAGCACCAATTTTGATGCTATCATTGCAAAATAATAGTTAGCGGGTTTGTAAGTTTTGGGGCTATGGGTTACGTGAAGTTGTTTAAACTATTTTCTTTAAACAAAACTTAAACGGTTTCTATTTCACGATAAAATCTCCGAGCCAGATTATTAAATTTTTCTCAAGTTCTCTGGCGTTTACCGGTTTCGCCATAAAGCCCGACATACCGGCCTTTAATGCATTTTTTCGCGAGTCACCAAGTACATTAGCTGTCATAGCGAGAATAACCGGCGGGTCTTTTTTTACTGTTTTATAATATTCTAGAATTTTTGTCGTGGCTTCCAAACCATCCATTTCCGGCATTTGAATATCCATTAAAACCAAATGATACTCGTTTTCTTTGCAGGCATCTACCGCCAGCGCCCCGTTGTTGGCCACATCCGGTTTAAGACCAAATTTTTTAAGGATACTTAAAATAACCTTTTGATTAATCATATTATCTTCGGCTACCAGCACCCTGGCTCCGGCAAATTGGGTCAGCTCTTTTAGTATCTTTTTTTGTTTCACCATTTTTTCAGTTTTTGTTTCCATTGCTTTTAGCAGGCTTTGCCGCAATCCGGCTTCTCTAACGGGTTTTTGAATGTGTGATATAAACAACCCGACCTCTTCGGGGCTCAGCTCCACCAACACCGAAGAGAGCAACAGCAATGGTAGGGTTTTACCATTATCCAGTTTTTTTATGGCTTTGCTCACTTCAATGCCGTTGGTTTCCGGTAGTTGCATATCAATAATCGCGCAATCAAACAATTGCTCCTTAACAAAGTTAATTGCCTCATCGGGTTTGGTGGTTTTAACCACCTTAACGCCCCAATTTGCCAATTGTCTCGATAAAATCTTCAAATTGGTTTCATTATCATCCAGAATAAGCACTTTTCGTTTATCAAACATTTTAATATCGGAATGGTTCACATCTTCGATCTCTTCTTTTCCCAAAGTTGTTTTAATGGTAAAATAAAAGGTTGACCCTTTTTCCGGTTCCGAATCTACCCAAATTTCACCATTCATTAAATTAATTAGTTTTTTTGATATGGGCAATCCCAGTCCGGTTCCTTCAAACTTTCTTGACATGGAGGAGTCTGCCTGAGTAAACATTTCGAAAAGATTTTCTATTTTATCGTTTGGAATCCCGATTCCGGTATCTTTCACCGCAAACAACAATTCCATATCAGAATCATTGTTACTCTTCACGGCCACACTAACAACAACTTCTCCTGTTTCGGTAAACTTAACCGCATTATTTACAAGGTTTATAAGTACCTGTTTAAGCCTTTTCTCATCGTTGTATATATATCGCGGAACATCTGTTTCCTTATTAAAAATAAGTTCCAGTCCCTTTTTTGCCGCGATGGGGCTTAACAGTGTTAATACCTCTTCAATAGCATTATACAAATTGAATGTACTTTTTTCGAGTCTCATTTTTCCCTGTTCAATTTTCGAAAAATCAAGAATATCATTAATTACCGTAAGCAGATTTTCACCACTCACGCGAATGGTTTCAACGTATTCAGTTTGTTCACGCGAAAGTTTTGTTTGGCTCAACAGGCTGGTCATTCCAATAACGCCATTCATGGGAGTACGAATCTCATGGCTCATGGTGGCAAGAAACTCCGCTTTTGTTTTAGCCCCCATTTCCGCTTTTTCTTTTGCCCTCTTAAAATATGCGGCAAACCGGTACGATAAAATCAACGATTGAAAAAAGAAAAACAGAATATATCCTACAAAATACACAAAAGGTAAGTAAGGCAGGTATTCCAAATAGTTTAATACCTGTAAGCTTATTACCACAAACAAAATACTAAAACTGATAACTGCATACTGCGACCCTTCTCGTTTATAACGGGCAGCATTTACAATAATAAAGATACCGTAAACAACGTAAATTAAAAGAATTATTAAAAACGGTTCGATAGTTAGTGTAAATACCGATGCAGGGAAAAACAAGGTGAAGATTACCAGAATAAGCGTAGTACCCTTTAAAAAATTGGCCATAAACTTTGACGTTTCATGGTAATATACTATTTCTAAAAACCGCATAAAAAAGTAGGTACTTAAAAAGAGTGTTAAGTATTCGAGCCGTGTAGTAATTATCCACTTAATATTCGGAAAAAAGCTGTGAAGAAAATATAAATCTGTTCCGATAATCCTGTAACTGTATGTTATGGTAAACAGCGAAAAATATAGAACCGCTTTGTTTTGACGTCCAAACATAAACAACCCAAGAAAAAACAGTCCACCCATTATCAATGCTCCGGTAAGTAACAAGGCAACACTAAGTTGTTGTTCACGAATAGTAAATAGTTGTAAGGGCGTTCCAATAACAATGGGTTGTGAAATTCCGCCCTTGTTGTGTTCAAAATTGGAAATCTGCAAAACAAGCTCTATCCTGTCTTGTCCGGGAGTAAACGATTTAGTAACAGGCAACCAGTAAGGAACAGCATTGTTTTTGGATGTTCCCACCTTGCCATTTTCAGAAAATGGTTGTCCGTTAAGCCATAGCTTGTATGAGGTGTAAACGGCCGGAACGCTTAAAGCCAGCACATTCCATGAAGAGTCGATACGTATTACCACTCGGTAGGTAGCATAACCATAATGCGAAATGTTGTTGGAATCGTTGGCTAAACTATTCCAAACGGATGGAAAAAACAGGTACTCGGGTTTTAATTGTGAAGGAAAATTGTGAGGAAATAGCAGGGTATCCCAATAAAACTCCCATTCTCCATTCAAATTCACGGTGCCTTTTGTGTCAAAGTCCCAATTTCTTAGGTCGATTTCTCCGGATTTTACTTTGAGTGCCGGTTGTGTATTATCCGCATGGGCTGAGTGTATCAACGAAATAGCACCAAAAAACAGTACTATTAAGGTTATTATGCTATTTTTGTTAAATATCATATAGAACAATTAGTTCTCGAAGATACAAATTTTTCCTATTTTTAAGGGCTAAAAAAAATAAGAATGGAAAAAATAGTAAAGGTTTTTATTGTTGATGACCACGAAATATTTCGTAACGGGTTAAAGATGGTATTTAGTAAAAATCAGGAAATGGAAATTGTTGGTGAGGCCGATAGCGGCGAACAGTTTCTTAGCCTACTTGAAAACTTAAATGTTGATGTAGTACTGATGGATATTAAAATGGGTGGGATAAATGGCATTGAAACTACAAAAAGAGCATTGCAAAAAAGGCCCGAATTAAAAATACTTGTTTTATCAACTTTTGGTGAAGAGGAGTTTTTAGAACAAATTCTTCAGGCAGGAGCAAAAGGTTTTTCGTTGAAAAATGTTGTAAAAGAAACTTTGTTTAGTGCCATCCGGCTAATTAACGAAGGACAAAATTATTTTTCTCCCGAACTGTTACCCTATTTTACCAAACGATACATGAACGATAATAACGATACTAAAAGTGCTGTTCTTACTCAACGCGAGCTGGAAGTGCTCAACCTCATTAGTAAAGGTTTTTCAAACGAGGAGATAGCCGAAAGATTGTTTATCAGCAAACGTACTGTCGATACGCACAAAAACAACCTTATTTCCAAAACCGGGTCAAAAAATATTGTTAGTTTATTGATTTATGCTATTAAACATAACCTTGTTGACATAGAAAACATGTTCCCTAACTAATCTAAAATCACCTTATTAAAAATGGAATATTCAGACGACAAACAGATAAAACGACTTTTTTTCCGACTTGGTTTTTTACTGGTTATTCTATTTTCATCGGGAAAACTGCTTTTTTCAAATACTAGCAATGTTGATAGTTTAATTCAATTGTTAAAAAAATCGCCTGTTGATACTAACTATGTTAACAACGCTTTGGATATTGCCTGGGATTTTATGTACACCCATACCGACTCGGCAGAGTTTTTTGCACAAAAAGCACTGGAGGCTTCTAAAAAATTAAAAAATGACTTTTTTATAGTCAGCAGTTACAATGCAATAGGCGTAACATATATTGTAAGAGGTAACTATCAAAATGCTCTTGCAGCTCTTACGCAGGGATTGAAGGTTTCGAAAGCAATGCTTGATAAAAACCCCGATAATAAAAAATATAAACGTAGAATACTTGCTATTTATACAAATATAGGCAATGTTAACTATTATCTCGGGCAATATTCAAAAGCCATTGACAATTACTTAAAAGCATATAATCTGTCGGAAGAGATTGGCTTTGTAATTGGCATGGCCAATACATTAAGTAATATAGGTGCCTCTTATAAAGACTTACTCAATTATCCCAAAGCACTGGAGTATAATTATAAATCGTTGGCTTTAGCACGGAAAACAGGCGATAATTACTGGTTGTCGCAAAGCTTGAATAATTTAGGATCGGTTTATTACTCTGTTCCGAATTACGACAGTGCACGTTACTATTTTACCGTTTCGATGAAGATGTTTGAAAAAGATAGCAACGAATTTGAACTTATCAACAGTTATGTAAATATGGGCAGTGTTTACCAGAAACTTAACAAATATGACTCATCACTAATTTTTTATAAAAGAGGTATTCAATTAAGCGAAAAACTATCGTCGGCTGACGGCTTAATTAATGCTCATTACATGATGGGGCAATTGTATAAAGCACTTGATAGTTTTCCGGAAGCCACTAACCACTTTAAAAAAAGCATTAAACTGGCAACCGAAACAGGTACTAACCGTTTTATTATGATGGGAAACGAAGAACTGTCGGATATTTATGCCGAACTGGGAGATTATAAAAAAGCACTTTTGCATTATAAAGCCGGAGCGGTATTGAGGGACAGTATTTTTAGCGAAGAGCATGATAAACGAATCACCGAAATGGAAGCTATATACCAAAACAAAGAAAAAGAGGAAAAAATAAAGTTGCTTACTCAGCAAAACGCTTTGGAAAAAGCACAATCGAAAAACCGACAAATATTATTTGTTTCAATTATTACTATTTTGCTTTTACTCCTTATTGCCATAATTATGGCTTACAGGTCGTATCAACACAAACAAATTGCTGCCCGAAGTATGCTAAAACAAAAATCGGAAAAACGAGTACTGGATGCTGTAATTAAAACCGAAATACGCGAGCGCAAACGTTTTGCCGAAGAGTTGCACGATGCAATGGGAGCTTTACTCTCAACCCTGAAACTATATATTAACGAGTTGGGTGATAAAAATAATAATGAAAAAGAGCGTGAAGAGCTGCTCATCCAGTCAAATTCGCTGCTCGATGAGGCTATCACCAATGCCAGGTCCATTGCCCATAATATTATGCCGGCTTCCATTAAAGAAAATGGCCTCGAATTTTCGCTTCGCTCACTGGTGGAAAAAATAAATGCCTCCGGCCAAATTGCTATAAAGTTTAACACATCAGGCCTTCAACAACATTACGAGGAAATTATTGAACTGTCGGTTTACCGTGTTCTAACCGAAATGATTAATAATACCTTAAAACATGCTGAGGCCTCTTCTGTTAGTATTTCTTTGTTGGAAAAAAATAATAAGCTTTTGGTGAATTATAAGGATAACGGTAAAGGATTTGATTATAAAACAACACTTGCCTCCGGAAAAAGAGGCCTGGGTTTAAAAAATATTCTTAGCAGAATTGGCATGATGGGAGGAAAGCATTTGATTACCAGCGAAAAAGGAATGGGGTTTAGTGCGTTTATTGAGCTCGATATGGCATAAGCAAAGAAAACCTTCCGGATGTTATCTACGTAAAATGCGTACTCAAAAACCATTATTTTGCCCATCTGATTTGGTGATTTCTTGCTTTTATCATGAATTGGAACAATCTACTTTTGTTGTTCTAATTTCATATTTAAATGTTTCATCAAATTATCAATACAATCTTTAAGTCCCAAAGAAAAAACCTTCTAATCATCTTAAAGGATATTGATTTTTTTAATAAATATATTTACGAAAATGGTGAAATCTACAACGAATCTGATTTCGAACACCTTATTAAATATAAATTTTGGAACTATTTAAACTATTATCCGGGGCTTTCTGCCACGGAGCAAGATAAACTTATTACAGGCTGTTTAAACTTTATTTTATTTCTTAACCATCTTTACATTAGTGATTAAGGAACGTTTATACAAATACAGTACTCCGAGATCAACAAGGCAATAAGCTCTTTTAAACCCGTTACCAAGATGCATATCAGGCTTCATTTTATGGTGCGCGAAGCCATGATCATTTCCTGGAAAAAGATAAACCGAATGGATTATCACGGACAACAAAACATAATTTATCAGTCCATTAGCTGGACATTAAAAAATACAATTTTAAATAACGAAAACCC
Organism: uncultured Lentimicrobiaceae bacterium; assembly: GCA_964551935.1. Classification (GTDB taxonomy): domain Bacteria; phylum Bacteroidota; class Bacteroidia; order Bacteroidales; family F082; genus B16-G9. The sequence goes on from CAZKGB010000117.1 coordinate 7,461, forward strand.
TCCGGAAAAAATAAAAAATCAAAGGTAGGAAATTTGGTTCGGCCGGCCTGTCAGTTTTACTGACAGGTTTGGCTGAGGAGGGGTTTTAATAACAATGCTTAAAACCATATTATTATGAAACAATTAATTACACTGTTAACAATGCTGCTTTTAGGAACAAGTACGCTTTTTGCCCAGGTAGCCATTAATAACACCGGTACGGCCGCAAATAGTTCGGCCATGC
>CAZKGB010000118.1:0-7680 GCA_964551935.1 uncultured Lentimicrobiaceae bacterium
GGGGATTCCTCCTCCTGCGTCGTCGGAATGACGCGTGAGTGGCAGTCGTCGGAGTACGACGTAATTTCAATGAACAAACGACGTAGTTTTGAATTTTTTTTGTTTTCAATATTGGAATTTATTTGAGATTTGGGTTTTACTAAGTACTCCAAACCCCACACTTTAGGCACTCTCTGATTGCAGATTGCAGATTAACGATTGGAGATTGCAGATTTTAAACGCTAAACCCTAAACGCTAAACCCTTAACCCCTAACTTTAGGCACTCCAGGCACTCCTTTCATGCTTCCACCGTTTATGGGTCCATAGCCAGCTTTCGGGATTCTCATTTATAAGCGCTTCCAGATTCCGGGCAAACAGCCGGGTAATCTCGCCCGGTTCCATTTCGGCGGGATTCTCCACCATCGGTTCGAGCGAATATTCATACATGCCTCTTTTTGCACGATAAAGATGTAAAAATACAATCGGCAGGTTGTGCTTTTTCGCATAATATTCAGGCCCGTGAAGAAAAGGGGTGTCAATACCAAAAAACGGTACCCAGACAGCTTTTTTCGTGTTGGAAGGACTTTGATCGGCAGCCATTAAAAACACGGAAGGTTTGTTGGCATATTGCTGAAAATAGAAACTTGTTTTATAGATGGATGCCAGTAGTGCACCCGCCCTGGCTCTCGATCGTATAACAAAGCGATCGATGTACTTATTGGAAAGAGGTTTGTATAACCCCACGATAATCGACTTGGAAAAATAGGCCGCCGAAAAAGCACCCCACTCCCAGTTTCCCACATGCCCGGCTGCTACAATGACTCCACGATTTTGCTGATAATATTTATCTAATATTTCGGGATTTAAGAAACGGTGTCGCTTCATTATCGATTTTTTCGACATGGTAAACCCCTTAATACCCTCTACAAAAAGATCCGCCAGATTTTTGTACGATGCTTTTTCAATCTGCTTTAACTCTTTTTCCGATTTTTCGGGAAAAGCTCTTTTTAAATTCGACCGAACCACTGCTTTGCGGTATCCTATCACCCTGTATAGCATAAAACAGATAAAGTCGGAAAAGGCATAGAGCAAAAAGAAGGGTGTTATGCCCACCAGGGTTACAAGGAAAACAAAAATCAGAAAGGTTACAAAATCCATAATTAATTATTTAAAAGTACGATACCAGTTTACCGTTCGTAAAAGCGCCTCGTCGAGGCCGATGTTGGGTGAGTAGTTAAAATGATCTTTTAATTTTTGAATACTAAAATGATAGTCGCGGCCGCCGTTGTTAATTCGGTAGGGTGTTAAAAACGGCTCCGACTTAAGGTTAAGCAAGGTGTAGATACCGTAATAAATTCGGGCTGCCGCCATGGCCGGTCCAAACGGTATTGACCTGTTTTTTAATTTAATTTTAAGTTTTTCCGCTAAAAGAGTGTTAAACTCATGCCAGGTGATATCGAGGCCGTCGGTGGCAAGGTACGCGTTTCCGGCTGCTTTCTTCTCGTTGGAGACCAACAAAATAATGTCCACCAGATTTTCAATATAAACCGGACAGGTTTTGCTGCGGCCGTGGTTTATTTCGGCAAATTTACCTGCCAGCATGGCATCGATGTATTTTGAGATAAAAGTATGGTCGTTAATACCAAACACATTGCCCGGGCGTACCGCGGTAATCTCCATGTTAACCACTTTGGCGTACTCCCAAAGCCATTGCTCGGCCATCCATTTGGTTTCAGCATAAGGAATAAGGTTTTCTGCCGGGGGATCATCCTCTTTTACGTTGGTTTTTCCAAAACCGTGAAATGCCACCGTGCTGATTTGAATAAACCGTTTAACCTGTGCTGCCGCGGCTGCTTTGGCCACGTTAATGGTTCCTTTAAAATTGATTTTTTCAAACTTTTCGTAGGGTCCCCAATCGGCTGCCAGACCGGCCACATGAAAAACCTTATCTGCTCCTTTTACTGCCGGTTCGATGGTGGCATAATCGGTGATATCACCATAAAAATAATTAATATCAAGTTCTTTTAGGAATTTTAAATCGGAACTTTCACGAACCAACACGTTCACTTCGGCACCTTCTTTCAGAAGCCGTTTAACCACGTTGCTTCCTATAAATCCATTGGCTCCTGTAACAAGTGCTTTCATCAGTAAAGATAAATTATAAACAGATCGGTTAATACGCCAATAGAGATGTGCAACAGAAATACCCACCAGATGGAGCGGCTTCGCAAGGCAATCATCCCGAAAAGAATGCCTATAAAGATAGATCCGATAATTTCGCCTTCAGGTTTATCGATATGAACCAAACAGGACGAAATGGTTTGAATTAGAATGGCGTTGACAGCACCAAATCGCTCCTTCAAACCGAAAAGTAAAAATCCTCTAAAGAAAAACTCCCAGGCGATGTAGTAAAAAATAATGTAGCCCAATTCGTAAACAAGCAGGTGGCTTTGATCAGTCAACAGGCTTTTTGCCAGTGGGTACTCAATTCTTACATCAGGCATTTTCGAGCTGAGGTAAATAAGCGGAACCACCAAAAGCGGAATGGTGATAAGCCATTTAGAGCCCCATCGGAAATCGCCCAAATCAAAACCGAAATCCGATAGCGGACGTTTCATTACCAGTTTAATATACAAAACCGGAACAACGAACATCAGCACAAAAAACACAATAAACTGCCAGGTTCTCGCGTAGAGGTCACCATCAGATTGCCCTGCAAATTGCGGAAAATAGGAGTAGAAATATTCAGGATAGCCGTGATAGCGATAGAGCGTTAGCAGTACCGGCGCACTCAGCAACATCACATAATAATGGATATCCTGTTTAGAAAAATCTAACTTGTATGTCATTTCTCAATTTCGATAAAACGGGATTAGTTTTCCCGATACAAATTTATCATAAAATTTCTGACCAAAGTAAAAACTAAGTACCGACCACGAAATACCGGCTATCATGTCGATAACATAGTGATATCTGCAATAGACCAACGAAATCATGATTCCCGTGATAATGGGAACAAAAACCCAAAACATACGTTTGTTAAACTTTCCCATCAACAGCAGTGTGGTAAACGATATTCCGGCATGGAGGCTTGGGAAAGCATCCAGCTTATTGGGCTCCATAAAGTTGATAATGGTACGGATGGGTGTAGCCAGAAAAACACCGTCGAGGCCTGTTTTTTGCAGCTGTATCAACGGCTCGTAAAAGCGTGGCCCTGCGGCGGGAACCAAAAAGTAACCAATATAAGCACCGTAATAGGTTAGCATATATACCCAAACACTTTTATCGAGGTCGGAAAACCGTTTTTGCCGGTAAAGCCAGGTTAAAATAAACAGCGGCATGGGGAAATAGAAAAGGTAGAGCGAGTAAAAGAGGTCGGTGAGCCAGGGTCGATTCCACTGTTCAATCCATACCGTTGGATGCACTGCAAACAGGGCGAAGTCGATATTGGCAAGTGCTTCATCGTATCGGCTCAGGTTAAAGTAAGGCAGTATCATGTAAAAACTCTCGAAGATAACGAAGAGGTAGATAAGCGGGTAAGCCAACAAAAAATATTTAGCCAAACCCCTGTACCGGTTTGTTTTTTTCAAAAATATCGACAGCCAAACAACAAAAGCTGTCGGAATAAGCACCATCAAAGGTTGATAACTGAAAGGTGAGTTATGGAGCGAGAAAAGGTAAAACACAAAGATTAAACCCAAAAATACCACATTTAACCTGTCGAGAATCCCTGCGTATTTTATCCAACTCTTCATAAAATTGTTTTAACAAACAGATGAGACCGTCTCAAAAGTGGTACACAACATCATTCTGTGCGGATCCGAAAAGTGTATTACACCGGTAATAACTCGATTTTGACTCCGCTCAATCTGACAGGATAATTATTAGGGACTTTTGAGACAGCCTCACCTGCAATTCATTTATAGGAGATCCAACAATGCCAAGCCTTTGACCCCTTTAGATTTTATCAATCCATTAACTCTCTTAACTTTTCCTGAAGCACCCGGCCACGCACGTTTCGGGCAATAATTTTACCTTCGGGGCCAATCAGTATATTTTGTGGAATCGACTGAATACCATAAAGTTTTCCGGCTGCATTACCCCACCCTTTCAAATCGGATACATGTGTCCAGGTTAACCCGTCATCCTGAATAGCCTTTATCCAGCTATCCTTTTGGGTATCGAACGAAACGCCAAAAACAGTAAAACCTCTGTCGTGATATTTCTGAAAAGCATTAACAACATTGGGATTTTCGCCCCTGCAGGGCTGACACCACGAAGCCCAAAAGTCAACCAGTACATATTTGTTTTTTTCAACCACCGAAGCAAGCGAAACGGGGTTTCCCTGCGGGTCATCCTGGGTAAAATCGATAAACGGCTGTCCGATTTGTACTTTTTTCAGTGTTGCCACCTTATCGTTTAACAGCTTAACATATTTATTATTAGCAAGCGATTTGTCGGTGCTGTTAACAGCATCTTCCAGCTGGCCGAGGTCAAACATGTATGAGTTAGAATAAATAATGTAAGGCCCTACAACGCTGCTGTTGTTTTCCTTTACAAAATTTAACATGGCATTTTTCTTGTCATTTTGAATCTCTTCGTACTCATTTTCCAATCTGGCAACTTCTGCAGTATCACCATTACGCTGTGCAATACCGTATTTTGAACCCAATGCCTGTACTTTTTTATCAAACGACCCCAGCACGTTACTCATAAAATTCTCGTAATCGGAATGAGATTTTGAATTTTCAACCTTGTAACTTCTCAGATTTTTGTTGTCGCTTATAAAGTTAAGATCGCCCTTTTCGATAAATACGGGAAATGCACTCCTGACCTTATCTATGGTAAGATAGTAAACATCGGGTGAGTTAATATTACCTGACAGAGTGGCTTTGCTCTCCGATAAAAACGACGAATCAACAGTAATCCACCGGGCATCACTCCTCTCTTTTAAAAAAACCATAATACTGTCGGGCATTCCCGTTATGGTAACATGCAATTTAAAATTACTTTTTTTTTCAGACTTTTGCGGTTCTCCGCACGAAACAACGGAAACGGTTAATAATCCCGCAATTAAAATTAGAAATAAATTTTTCATCATAATCAGATTGATTTTATTATACTACTCCTTAGCGTAAATAGTAGTTATGGTACCCAGTTGCGTTTTACTTTCGGAAACAATATTCGCATCAACAAAAGTACCCAGTTTATGTATATCGGTATCTCCCTTAAAATGATATTTAATCACTTGAGTATTTTTGTCAAACGACCAAACAGCTTCATACGTTTTGTTATTGGAGATAATAACCATTACCGAATCGCTCTTAATTTTAAAGTGGGTCTGTTTCTGTATTTCAACAATCTGCTGAAGCATTTGCGGAGTGGTTTTACTTTCGTTAAAGTCGGTTTTAACATCCTGAACTTTCCAAACACCGGTTAATTTATTTTCTGTTGATGAGCACGAAACAAAAAGAACTACGCTCAAAAATAACAATCTCGATATAATTTTCATCTAAAATAATTTGATTTGTATAAAAAGCAAAAGTAATTTTTTAATGCTGTTTATTTCGTTAAAAAATGTGAAAGGGGTATACTAAAATCATTTCAATAAATTAATTATCTTTGCTCTCAATCCATTCTGATATTAATTAACAATAAAAAATTCAGACCTATGAAAACAAAATTATTAGTAAGTATGTTAGCCGTCTTTTTACTGTCACCGGTATTAAAATTATCTGCACAAGATATTAAAGCCAATGACATCGTGGATGTTTGGTTAAACGAAGACAAAGATGCCCATATTGAAATCTATAAAGATGGGGACAAATTCTTTGGCAAAATTGTTTGGCTGAAAACACCGATTGATTCGTTAACCGGCAAGCCAAAATTAGACACAAAAAACATAGATGAAAGTTTGAGGTCAAGACCTGTAATGGGAATGCTTTTGTTAAAAGATTTTGTATTTGATGGCGATGACGAGTGGGAAGATGGCGAAATTTACGACCCTAAAAGCGGAAAAACCTACAGTTGCTATATGGAATTTCCGGATGAGGACAATAAAGATAATTTAAAAATCCGTGGCTATATAGGCATCAGTCTTTTGGGAAGAACAACCTATTGGACAAGGGTTAAATAGAAAAAACCTTCTTTTTAAAAGCCGCGATTTCGCGGCTTTTTTTGTTTCGGATGATTCATTTTATGATACTTATACCTGATTCTTTTTACCAATCAAAAAACAACGCACCTTTGTTTGGAAATGCAGAAACAATGAGTAGTTTTGCTACTCATAACAGTTGTCTGAGTACAGCATCAAAAGAGGCTGTTTTTTCTTTTCGGGCAACCTGTAGTTCCGTGGCGTAATGGGACTTAGAAGGCGAAGCTGTGTAATAACGATGGGTTGTAACTGTAATTCAAATTGAGAATCGAAGATTACCTGCCCGCCATCCTTCGGCTGCTGTAACGGCAGGCAAGTTTGAAATTTGGAAATTCAACTATGGGGAAAGAAATATCGAACAGATGAACATCGATTTACAATTTTCACGATCGCAATCAAGCGTGGGGTCATGGGAGTGGCGCGACGTAAGGAACGTTGTACCGAACCATGGCAGGTACCATTTTTAGCATCTTACTTCTAATGTTTTTATCTCTATTTAGATACCTTGGTAAATATGGATTGCTTCTTTGTGACAGGGAGTCATGATAGCGCCGGCTCATCCCAATATTGTGCACTTCTGCTTTTCGCAGTAGCCCCAATCTTTAACCCCTAAACCTTGTTGGCTGAGCCTGTCGAAGCCAAACTTTAAACATTGAACTTTAAACATTGAACTTTAAAACAATGAACCACCTTCAAACCATCATCACCGCTTCCGTTGCTGCCGGTAAAGAGATATTAAAAATCTACCATACCGATTTTAGTGTTGAATACAAAGCGGATGAGTCCCCGTTAACCATGGCAGATAAAAATGCCAATGATGTAATCAACACTTTTTTAAAAGATACCGATATTCCCGTTTTAAGCGAAGAGGGCAGAAACATTGATTACAAAGAACGCAAAAGATGGAACCGGTTATGGATTGTTGACCCCCTGGACGGAACCAAAGAATTTGTCAAACGGAACGATGAGTTTACGGTTAACATTGCCCTTGTTGAGAACCATGAACCGGTGATGGGTGTAGTTTATACGCCTGTTCAGGATGTTTTGTACATCGGTGAAAAATTGTTGGGAGCTTTTAAAATTGAAGGGGCTTCAAAAAAAGAAAACCTGATGAATGAGCTTAACGACAATAACCGTTTGCCGGCCATCAAAGAAAAAGATTATTACGGAGTTGTTGCCAGCCGTTCCCACATGAATGAAGAAACATCAAGGTTTATCAACGAGATAAAAACATTGCATAATCATATTAAAATTGTTTCCAAAGGAAGCTCATTAAAGCTTTGCATGGTAGCCGAAGGAACAGCTGACATTTATCCCCGCTTTGCCCCGACCATGGAATGGGATACTGCTGCCGGAGACGCCGTTGTTCGTGCTGCCGGTGGAGAGGTAAACAATTATAAAACCAAAACACCGCTGGTTTATAATAAAGAAAATTTGTTAAATCCCTGGTTTATCGTAACCCATAATAGAAATGACTAATGAATAAAGAGCAGAACAATTTGCACCCTGTATTTAAGCAGATTTTAAATCGTCCCAACAAGGAAAA
>CAZKGB010000119.1:0-7675 GCA_964551935.1 uncultured Lentimicrobiaceae bacterium
CAATCTTAAATCTCAAGAATGCTTCCTCCCCACGAGAGTCCCACGCCAAAACCGGCAACCATAATAGTATCTCCTTTTTTGATAACCCCTTTGTCGATGGATTTTTTAATGGCAATTGGAATAGAAGAAGAAACGGTATTGCCGATATCATCCAGCTCAATAATTAATTTTTCGGTAGGAATACGAAGTTTTTTACCCAGTGTTTCCAACACGATACGGTTTGCCTGATGAAAGACAAAATAGTCGATATCGCCGGAAGTAAGGTTGGCTTCGGAAAGAAGCTGATTAAAGAGTCCGGGAGCCTTTTCAAGGGTAAAGTTAAAAACAGCCCCTCCATTCATATACAATTTTGAACGATTTTTTACATTTCCAAAAGCATCGGAGTAATCGGGTTCGGCTGATTCGGGTAAGGGATGACGTTCGCGGCCATGATGAACAATAATTTGGTCGTATTGGCTGCCATCGGTTCCAAAAAAGAAACGGCCAATGTTACTTTTGTTGCTTTTTTCGAGCAGCGTTGCCGAAGCCCCGTCGCCAAACAAAGCCAATGTATTGGGATCCTTAGGGTGGATAATTCGGTGAATGGTTTCGCCTGTAAGCAACAATACAGAACTTGCATTACCGGCTTTTATCAGTGAGTCGGCCAGGCTCAATCCATAAAGATACCCTGTACATCCCTGATTAAAATCGAAGGCACCGCAATGCTGCGAAAGACCCAGTCTGTTCTGAATTACACATGCCGAAGCCGGTGTAATGTAATCGCCCCCGGAGGTGCAGAAAATAATAAAGTCGATGCTGCTCTTTTCAATTTTGTTTTCTGAAAAAAGCTTTTCCGCCGCCTTTACAGCCAGGTCGGCAGAAGTTTCTCCGGCAGCCGAAATATGACGCTCTTCAACCCCCGTGAGCCGTGTGAGCTCTTTAATTTTCAGCGTCGGGAATTGTTGTACCAATTCACTATTGGTGAGGCAACGCTCGGGCACATGCCATGCTATGTGTTTAATAAGGGTCAACTTTACTGTATTTATTGGGGTTATAGGTTTTTTTGGCTTCGATGGCTTTCTGCTTGTAATAGTCGGCTTTTTGCTTATCGCCCCTGGAGGAGTAATATCTATTGAGAAAAATACTGGCTTCGGGACGGGTACCCAGCTCAATGGCTTTTTCATAATAACGGAGCGCGGTAGTTGTGTCGCCAAACATAACATAGTAATTTCCCATATTTATATAAGGTACATCCGCTTCCGGTTCCATAATCATAATGGTTTTGTTTTCATCCAGCGCTTTTTGAAATTCACCTTTTCTAAAATAGATGTTGGCTAATTTCGATCGGCTAATGATAAAATTACTATCAATGGCAATGGCTTTTTTATAATAACGCTCTGCTGAGTCGTAAATCTCTTGAAGTTCGTAGGCGTTGGCAATATCGTAATAGACCAGGCCGTTGACATAGTCGGGCTTGTATTTAAGCGCCTGATTAAAATAGTAATGCGCTTTTTTAAAATAGTCAATCATCTCATCTTTACTTTTCATGGCCTTCTCTTTTTCACCCCGCTTGCTGTAAGCCATGTAACGTATGCGTGCCTGATTGCCGTGAATTTTCGAGTAGATGGATCCCAGATTCAACCATGCAGAGTAAAAGGAAGAATCGAGCTCCAGCGCTTTGTTGTAACGCTTTTCAGCGGCGGCTATGTTTCGTTTTATAAAATGATAGGGATTAACGGGTTTGGCCAGCTCACGATTTACTTTTTTCATAATCTCGGCCGCCCATAGGTCGTTTGCCTTGACCGAATTTTCCAAATGCGGCATATCCGAGTTAAACAGTAAATATTGCGACCGCCACTGGAAATTCCGGATGTGATCCCAATAGCCCATGGGTAAAACATACAACAACGAAAGTACCAACCCCACTATTACCGGTTTCAGGGGAACTGTTTTTTTTCTGAATACCGAGTGCTTTGGGATTTCGATAAACAGCCATACCACGAACCAGGCAAAAGCCAACGATGTAAAAAACATAAATCTGTCGCCCACAATCCCCGGAACGGGCATCACCAGGTTGGCATACATCGAAATATGTATCAGGAAAAAGAGTATGATGAACGAGATAATTTTTTTCTGTTTGAAATACCTTATGGCCACCACAAAAATTCCCACATAAAACAGAAAAGAGAGCCAGACAAGCGGGTTGAGCCAGTTGGTTATGGGAATCATGTTAAAGCCGTAATAGTATCGAAGCGGATAGGGAACCAGAAGAAGTTTCAGGTAGAAGCCCAAAATATAAAAGGAAGTAGCCAACTTGTTAAAGAAACTATGCTCGTAAAATAACGGATTTTCGATGTACTGAAAGTTTCTTTCAAAGTTGAACAATACCACGGGGGCTAAAAAGATCGCCAATCCCAAAAGGGCAACAGTTCCGGTAAAATAAAGCAGCTTTTTCTTCCCGATATCGGTAAAAAAGTAAAGAACCAACGGGAAAACGGCCAAATGAACAATGGCGGTCTCCTTGGAAAGAAGCGCTAAAATATAGCTGGCAATACCCCAATATAAAAATTTACTTTTATTGCTGTCGGCCCAACGAATAAAGAGCCATACTGCTTCAAAAGCAAAAATAAATTCCAAAAGAATGTCGCGATTTTTTAAACTGGCCACCACCTCGGTATGGGTTGGGTGAATAAGGTACAACAACGTGATAAAAAAAGCTATCCACGGCGAATACCCATTCAGCAACCGCCTTAAGACCCTGAAAAGAATTATCAGCCCGACAATGTATAGAAGCAGGTTAATAAAGTGGCTGACCGCCGGATTCCAGATGTAGCTTTTGGTAAACTGGTATTCGAGCGCGTAGGAAGCTCGTACAAGCGGACGATAGCCGTACGCATTGCCTGATTCGTAGGAATAAAAGGAGGTAAAAATATCGGGTATGGCCTCGATACCCCTGGAGGTTTGCGGGTTGTTTACATTGATATATTTATCGTCGAGCGAAAAGCCGTTAAAAATGACGTTGCCGTAAAAGATGACGGTTACAATAACAATCAGCCAATTTAACAGCTTAGGGTTTCCCCGTTCAATTACGGCTTTTAAACCTGATTTTTCGAAGTACGGGACCTTCTCTTTTTTCTTATGCTTTTTTTTACTCATGTGTTAAAACCATTTTATTCCGAAGTGAGCCAGCGTTCGTAGTGTCTGTTTACGGGCTTCAACAAAACCCATGTGGCCAACCTCATCAAGTATTAAAGCTTCGGCGTGTTTTGGCAGTGCTATCTGCGGTAAGATTTTTTCGATGGGGATACGCGAATCCTGTTTACCCACGATAAAAAGAACCGGGATATCCAGCTGTTTTAAAAGTGCCGTGTGATCTTCACGGTCGCGCATTCCGGCCAATGCAGCAGTTACCCCTTCGGCAGATGTTTTGAGGGAAATTGATTTCAGCTCTTCAATTTTTCCGGCAAATTTTTCAATGTTTTGTTCAGCGAACAGTAACGGGATAAATCCGGCAATAAAGTCCTTATGATTTTTCTTTACAATTTCAATGGTTCGGTCGCGGTTGATTCTGCCTTGTTCATCATCTGCAGCAGCATGCGAATGAAACAGTACCAACCCTTTAAGACGATGTGCATATTTATTAGCAAACGCCAGACTAACGTACCCTCCCATCGAGTGGCCTGCCAGTAAACAGTATTTAATGTTCTCGTTTTCCAAAACTGCCTCCACGGTATCGGCCATCAGCTCCATACTATGATTTTCTGAAAAAATATCGGTCTTTCCAAAACCGGGCAGGTCGATGGTTATCACCTTATTGGTTTTGGATAGGGCATTGGCAAAGTCATCCCAAATAGCCATGCTTTCCAGAAATCCATGTAATAAAACCAGCGCAGGACCACTGCCCAAAACGCTGTAATTTACCGTATGATTTTTAACTTTCAGCTGTTTTTCCATGTTGAAAAATTTGCTGACAAAGGTAGTAAACTATTGTTATTTTAAATCAACCCAAAGTTGTAAGGTTGATGTTAAAAAAGGGGCTAACCATTTTTTCGGATTATTTTCATCGCTTCTCGAACACTTAAAGGGTGCAGTGTTGTCGTATTCACAAAACCGGCAACCCATTGAGGATTGGTTTTACTGTATTGACGCAGTATCCAGCCAATGGCTTTATTGATAAAAAACTCGTTGGAACCCAACAGGCTGTTGATTACATACACCAAAAAGCCGGTATCAAGATTGTTTTTATAAAAAAGCTGAAACAACAACGACGACCGCTGCAACCAAATATTTCCGGAGCTTAACCACGATTCCACCACGACATCTCGATTATGAGGGAATTTTTTAAAATAATCGCCCATCGGATGAGCAGCCAGGTAATCTACCGTATCCCACCACGATTTATGGGTTACCATCCACTCGAGAAGATGGATATCCTCTTCGGTAAATTGCCGCGTGTACTTGTTGGTCAGTTCCATGGCAAAATAGTGAAACTCTCTTTGGGGCAGATTCCACAGTTCCTTTACAGTATCGGCCAGTTCTTCCTTGGGTGGTAAATTTTCCTTTCTAAGAAAAGGTTTTTGCACCTCTTTCCTAACGGGAGATTGAAGGCCAAAAAAGTCGAATTGGTCGCGCATGTAGGCTTTCTGATGCACAGCAATCTCACTATCCGCGTACTGTTTAAATACAGAGTCAAGTTGTTGCAAATAATGATTCATAACTTTTATTATCAGCCTTCAGCCATGGTTGCTTCAATTTCAGCCATGGTTTTTGGGATGGGCTTACCCAGCACACGATAACCGGTTTCGGTTACCAATACATCGTCTTCGATACGAATACCGCCAAAATCTTTGTACGTTTCCAGCACATCGTAGTTAACAAAGTCGGTAAACTTACCTTCGTCGCGAAACTGATCAATTAAATCGGGGATGAAGTAGATGCCCGGTTCAACGGTTAAAACGAATCCCGGTTTCAGCTCTTTACCCAGGCGCAAATAGGCTGTTCCAAAGGTGGTGGCACGTTTGGTATTTTCGTCGTAGCCGACATAATCTTCGCCAAGGCCTTCCATGTCGTGAACATCCATGCCCATCATGTGACCCAACCCGTGCGGCATGAACAGGGTATGCGCTTCGGCCTTTACGGCTTCATCGGTATCACCTTTCATGATTCCGGCATTTTTCAACCCTTCTACCAAAACACGGGCAGCTAAAAAGTGGATATCACGATATTTAACACCCGGTTTTATGGCTTCGATGGCGGCCATATTGGCATCCAGTACAATTTGATAAATAGTGGCCTGGCGTTCGTCAAATTTACCGCCAACAGGTACGGTCCGCGTGATATCGCTGGCATAACACTCGTCGGTTTCACAACCGGCATCGGTAACCATCATCCGTCCTTTCTCAAGCCTATTGCCGTGGTAATGGTTGTGCAGTGTTTGCCCATCCTGACTTAAAATAATGGGAAACGAAACCGGGCCGGCCAGCGCGAGGGCAATGCCTTCGATGGCACCGGCAATCTCCTGCTCGATGGTTCCGGGCATGGCCATTTTCATGGAAGTAGTGTGCATGTCGTAGGCTACATCAACTGCTTTTTCAATTTCAGCAATCTCTTCCGGACTTTTAATTTCTTTGAGCTTTACCACCCCTTTAATAAGTTCGACAGAAGCTGCTGCTTTCACATCGGCATTAGCAATACCTAACAATCTTGAAAGTTCAATGATTGTTTCACCACGATAGGGAGGTAAAAAATGAACCTTCCGGCCTTCATTCAATACTTCGGTAACAAAAGTTGTTAAGTCGTTGTAGGAAGCCACGTTTTCGATGCCGGCTTTGGCTGCTAAATCTTTTACCTTGGGTTGAGCACCCATCCAAATGATATCGTCCAGATCGAAATCGTTGCCAAACAGGTAATCTTTGTTGTTGTCAAAATCGATCACCCCGGCAAAACCCTGATTTTGCAATCCGAAAAAATAGAGGAAATGGCTGTCCTGACGAAAATGATACTGGTTGGCAGGATAATTAAAAGCCGCATCAACATTACCTAAAAACAGGGCTATTCCCGATTTTATTTCTTGTTTCAATTTGTTGCGGCGATTGATATAAGTATCTTTACTAAACATGATTTTTTGTTTTTATTTTAATTTTTTGGAAGCGTAAAAGTACGTTATTTTTTAACCAGTCTTCCCGATTTTGACCAATCTGATGTTGCCAAACTATAAAAATAGATACCTTGTGGAACATTCTCTCCATGCCAGTAAAATGCGTTTACACCTGGCAACATCCGTTTAACTTTATGATAGATTGATTTTCCCTGCATATTGTAAACAGAAAAGGTAACCACCTTGGTTTCTTTTAAAGAGAAAGAAATTTTAGCCCGGTTACTAAAGGGGTTTGGTGAAACCACCACACTTTTTACCTCGCCGGCCATGCTACTCACTGAAACATAGTTGGTAACATGCATGTAAACCGGAATATCTTTACTGCCCGCCGCATCGGTGGTTGCATGGATGTTGGTAACGTACAATCCGGTATCCAAACCATTATCATCAAAAGTTACCATAATCAGGTCTGAATTACCGGGAACCAAAAGGCCACTGTCAGCACTTAAAGTTAACCAGGGGGCATCTTCGGGGATGGTGAGTTTGTAAACGAGGGTATCGTGTCCCGTATTGGAGAGGGTGAGGTCGCTTTGAATGGTTGAGTTGGGTGCTATCTCCTCGTGTAACAACGAGGGGTTGACGGTTAAAATCGGCCGGTTCAACAGCAGTTCGATGGAGTTGTACACATTCAGCCGCCCGCCCGAAACGGTTTTACCCATTAAAGTAGGAAGCGTGTCAACACCTCGTAAAAGATAATCTTTAATCATTAATATTTTTTCTCCGGGATTGGTTTTGTAATCGGCGATAAAGGTAGAGTCGGCCGCAGCGAGAATAAGGGCAATGGCTCCTGCAACGTGAGGAGTAGCCATGGATGTTCCGGTTTTAGTACCGTAACCATTGTTAAGAATGGTTGAGAGAATGGCCGTTCCGGGCGCCCCTAAATCGATGGCTGTATCACCATATCCTGCTGTATAAAGCCTGTCGGCACGAGTGGTGTTGGTAACGGCAATCATATAGTCGGTGGTAAATCCGGTAGGCACATCGCCCACCACGTCAATATCCCAAAAGGCATTGGCGGTAGCCGCTGCACTCATAACACCCAGTCTGCCCAACGAGTCGTACATAGCTTCCCAGATGGGATAGTTGTCAGGGTTTCCCTGGTCGATACCAAAGGAGTTGTTTTGGGAAACCACAAAAGCTCCCATCTGCCCGTTGGTACTGTCGTATCGTGCCCTGACGGTGTAAATATAACTCAGCGCTTTTACCACGGTGGCTTCGCTGCTTGAGGATCCGGCAATGGGTAAAACTTTAACATTCCAATTTACCCCGGTAACACCAATTCCATTATCGCCAACAGCACCAATTATACCACACACATGGGCCCCGTGAGAGTGATCGGGCATGTAACCGGTATTGCTGTAAGCATTCCACCCCATAACATCGTCGATATAACCGTTGTTATCGTCGTCGATGCCGTTGGCCGGAATTTCATCCCGGTTATATTTAAAAGCAAGGTCTTCGTGATCTTTATCCGTACCACCATCAACAACAGCTACCACGATGGTGTCGCCCAACACGGTAAGTCCACCGTGGGTGATA
>CAZKGB010000120.1:0-7600 GCA_964551935.1 uncultured Lentimicrobiaceae bacterium
TAGTAAAAACTTTATGACTCACACTCACTTTGCATAAATATAATCCATCGGGCCATGTACTTACATCTACTGTTGCATTTGCATTGATAACCAGCTTGGTTTTCATGAGTATTCCACCGGATGAGAATATATCAACCTGAGATTTTGTCTCCGGCAAACCGGCAATTTTAACAGTAAGAAAATGATTGGCAGGAACAGGATAAATAGTCAGGTCATAAGTGGGGTTAACTGCAAGCGAAGTTTGCTCATCCTCTGAAATGGTAATTACCTGATTAACGGGAACGAAATAATACCTGTTAACCACACCCGAAGGCCAATAGGTAACAAGACTGTCAACGGTTGAAATGGTATCCAATCCAAAGTGTAATCGCAACTGACTTCCGTCATGCTGGCCGCCATCAGGAAGCATGAATCGTGAAATCTTCTGCCCGTTAACCCATGCTTCCGACCTGGCACCAATACCGTTGGGGTTCGACCAAATACCTTTTAAATCAACCTCCAGCCAGTTTCCGGGGCAATTGTTATTTTTATAAAGTCGATATTTATCAATATGTCCTGCGGCAAATAAATCCATCGATCCATCCATATCATAATCCGCCCATCCCACCCCAAAGTAATCTCCAATCCATTCGCCTGACAAACCCAACGAAACAGCCGTGTTGGTAAAAGTACCGTCGCCATTGTTTTTTAACATAGTGTTGCTATAGCTGTAAAAATCGTGATGGGAAGAAAAAATATCCAGCCAACCGTCGTTGTTGTAATCCACGAAGGTTACCGTTCGCGTATCGTTATGCCCGGTTGTACCCGATGATACGGAAACATCCGAAAATGTACCGTCGCCGTTATTTTGAAAAAGCTTACAAGGGGTACTTGAGTAGCTACCGAGATAAATATCGACAAAACCATCGTTGTTAAAATCGCCCACATCTACACCATGTGCACCCGTGAGATACGAAACACCTGCCTGGGTGGTAACATCCGTAAAGGTACCGTCACCATTGTTTTTAAGCAACGTGTTGGGATTGTCTCCATAGGTAGTATAATAGATGTCCATCAAATTATCGTTGTTGTAGTCTAAAACAGCTATTCCCATAAAATCAGGCAGAGGGGCAATTACCTGCGGAGATGAAAATGTTTTGTTACCGTTGTTATATACAACTGAGATGTTGTTACCGTGAATATCCAGCAAATCCGTTAGCCCGTCGTTATCAAAATCGGCAATGTTGTAGATGGCTTCGTTACCTATACCGGCTTGCGATGTGATATTGTTAAACGTACCATCCCCGTTGCTCTCAAACAGATATTGTGTACCTGAACGGGTTCGAAGCAGCAAGTCGTTGAATTCATCACCTGTAAGCTCAGCGATAATAATTTTATTCCCACCCAGACCGGATAAGCCTGCCGAAGAGGTGATGTTTCCAAAACCGGTAAGGTTATTTTGATAGAACCAGAACCCATCGCCTTCCTGATTGGACATACCAAGGTCAGGATCCAAATCACCGTCGATGTCTCCCCAGCCAACGGCATGACCCAAGCCGTTTTGCCCTCCGATTCCCATTTGAGAAGTTACATTAACAAAGGTTTGCTGAGCATGTAATGCTCCTGACATGACAATAATAAGAAAGAATAAAAACCTTTTCATAAACTATCTGTTTGCTTTAAAAATCATCACGCTGCTGTCCACATCGGCAACGGGTACAATGGGTTCGGGGATGGTAGCCGCAAAATCATCCACGGCTTTCATTATGCCGGGCCAGTCGGGGTTGTAATCGTGAACAATAATGACACCGCCGGGCGAAAGTCTGGGATAAAAATATTCCAAACCGGCTTTGGTGGGGTTGTAAAGGTCAGCATCCATGCTCACCAAGGCATACCGCTCACTTTCGAGCCCTTGAGTGGTTTCAGGAAAATAGCCCTGATGAAAAATAAACTTTGAACCTGAAAGCCGTTTTTTCACTTTTTGGATGGAGGTGTCGGCAAAGTTAGAAGTGGTGTAAGTGGCAGCCCTACCGGTTTCGCGTGTAAGGTCTTTTGCCTCGAACCCTTCAAAGGTATCAAACAGATGAAAGGTTCGTGACGCATCCATCTGATGCAACAGGAAAGCGGAATCGCCCTTGTAAACCCCCAACTCGGCAAAGGCTCCTTTCACTTCATCCTTTTTAAGTCGCTCAACCTGAAACCAAAAGTTAAAAAACCTGACTTTGTCGGGATAGTTCTTTTCCGCTTTCTTTAACACCTGCGACACGGAGCCATGCTTAACGGCCGCCTGATAAGCTTTTGGCTGATAATTCTTATCGAACAGGATAGTATAAACGTAATAGATCAGGTAAAACAGAATAATCCCCAGCAATACTATTTGAACTATTTGGTAAAGGGTGATTTGCATTTTTCTTTTTTTAAGTGTCTAAAGTTTGGAGTGCACTAAAGTTTGGAGTGCCTAAAGTACTTAAGTTATGTAGTTCATTTTATACTACTTTTTCCAATTAATGTTTTAATACTTTTAACTTTAAATACTCTAGGCACTTTAGGCACTTTAAGTACTTATTTTAAACTACCTCCGCTACCACAAAGGTGCTACCTCCCACGAAAACCAAATCTCTTGGCCGGGCATTGTTGAATGCAGAGCTAAAAGCACGATCAACCGAACTGTATGACAATCCTGTTAAGCCCATCTCTTCCGCTATTTTTTGCAGCTTCTCGGCGTCCATTCCCCGCGGGATATCCGGTTTGCAAAAATAATAGGTGGCATTACGCGGCAACAAGGCCAGTATTTTTTCAGGATTTTTGTCGTTTACCATACCAAAAACAAAATGTAAATGGTCGTAGTTTGTTGCCATAATTTGTTGAACAACGGCCTTAATACCCTCTTCATTATGCCCCGTGTCGCAGATGGTTAGCGGATTGGTATCGAGCACATGCCAGCGGCCGATAAATCCGGTGTTTTTATGGAGGTATTCAATGCCTTCTCTGATGTTTTCAGGAGTAACATCGAAATGGTAATGGGTTGTTAAGACATCCAATGCCATCAGGGCCGTTACAATATTTTCCTGCTGATAATTTCCCAGCAATGCAGAATTAACTTCTTCTAAAAATATTTCGTTGTTTTTCCAGATATCGATAAACTGCTCGTTGGGTTTCAGATTTTGCAACAGTTTAACATCGTAGTGGTCTTCGGCAAAAACCAACGGGGCATCTTTTTCGGAAGCCGTTTTCTCAAACAGAGGCTTTATCCCGGCTTGCTTTCGGCCAATCACTACCGGAACATTCTTTTTGATAATACCTGCTTTTTCAAGGGCTATTTTCTCTAAAGAGTTGCCCAGAAACCGAGTATGATCGTAACCGATGTTGGTAATGACACTTATCAGCGGGTTCACTATATTGGTAGAATCCAGACGTCCGCCCAATCCCACTTCCACCACGGCAACATCCACTTTGCCGGCAGCAAAATGGTTAAAAGCCATTCCCACGGTCATTTCAAAAAAGGAGGGGTGAATTTTTTCAAATCCCATCAGGTTTGATTCCACAAAACCGACAACCTCCTCTTCGGAAATCATCTCACCGTTTACCTTTATTCGCTCTCTGAAATCTTTTAAATGAGGGGAAGTGTACAGTCCGGTTTTATATCCGGCATCCTGCAATACGGAGGCTATGATGTTCGAAACGCTTCCTTTACCATTGGTTCCGGCAACATGTACCACCTTAAACTTTTGTTGAGGATTGCCAAGTATGTCGAGTAATTCAACAGTATTTTTCAAATCGGCTTTATAGGCTGCCTCGCCTGTGCGTTGATACATAGGTAGCTTATCGAAAAGCCACTGTAAGGTTTCTTTGTAATTCATAAAGCAAAGGTAGCAATTGATTTCAGATATCTTCCAATAGCTATCAGAATAGAGCTATCAGATTGAAATTAAAAGGCGCGAAGCACTTCAAGTACCTAAAATACACAAATATTAGAAATAAGATTCTAATAGGTTCTTGTCATATCTTCCGGAACAACCAGAATAAAATCGGCCAACTTTTTGGTTTCGTCGCTGATGGTATCAATATCGGCTTGTTCAACGGTAGTGATGGTTACAATTTTCAATCCCGGTTTGTATTTGTTAAGATGCCATAAAATACTTTGGTAATTATCGGAATGGTAAGAGCCGTTATAGTGAAAAAAGAGTTTTCCCTTTTGAGCATATCCGGCAATAGAAAAGGCCATAGTAGCATCTTTTACAGCCTGTGCTTTAGGAAAGTTTTTATTTACATGTCCACCCATTCCCGGCATATGCAGCATTTCGTTGTAACACTTAAGGGTTGAGTCGTAGGCAATGGGTAACGGAGCGATATAGGTTTTAGCTTCGGCATCCAGCTTTTCCAGCCCTTCAAAACCCTTTTTATAAGCTACAGAGGCGTAACGTCGCGGAATATTAGTAGCAACAAAGGGCAGCTTATGTTCTTTTGCAAATTCCACCAAAGGTTTGTAATCGGTGGAATAATTGGGCCACAGCCGGGCTTCGTCCTTAAAGCTTTTACCGTTAATCTTACCGGTAAGATATTCGTTCAGGATAAGTTGGTTGTCTCGTTCAAACATTTCGGCACCCAAAACAAGGTTTTCACCTTTTGCCTTATAAAAATCTTTGGTTAATTCCAGTTCCATCCAGTGAGCAATGGGGTTGTTGTGACTCTCACCAAAGAAAACAACATCAGCATTTAAAGCTGCCTTCAACACTTTTTCGTACTTTACTTTTTTTCCTTTATTGTTATAAAAAACATAAGCCGGTTTATCCGATTTAAAAGCTGATAAAACCAAAACCGCTACCAGTGCAAATAATACTTTTTTCATTTTTAAACATTTTACAAATTTATACCATATAAGCTTTGTGACCTATTGCCACAAATAAGTTAACATACTTTCTCTGTTATTTTTTCTTCAGGTTATCTTCCTGAAACACCATCGGAAGCAAATTATCGATACCCTCGGTAGCTACTACCGGGCCGTTTTGCCCCTGCATAATTACCCTGATTTTATTTTTTTGTCGGTGTTCTGTTTCGGCAATAACCTGCCTACAGGCTCCACAGGGTGCAATAGGTTCTTTAATAATAAAATGGTCGGCTTTGGCCGTAATGGCAATAGCTTTAACTGCCACGTCGGGATATTTCGACTTGGCATAAAACAGTGCTACTCTTTCGGCACATAATCCTGAAGGGTATGCGGTGTTTTCCTGGTTATTGCCATGAATTATTTCCCCGTTTTCTAACAAAACCGCTGCTCCCACGTGAAATTCAGAATAAGGAGCATAAGAGTTTTTTACGGCAATTCTTGCTTCCAGTAAAAGGTTTTTTTCCTTTTCCGAGAGCTCATCAGAGCTGTTGTATTGTTCTATTACAACTTCAAATTTATTAATCTCCATTGAATTTATTTTTTAGGCTAAGATACGATGTTTTTAATTCTCTTTCTTCCCAATAGCAGGAAGGAGTAAAAAAAGGCAAACAGCGAAACTCCCGAGTGCGTATCGAGGGTATCGTCGGTTAACATGGATGCCAACATGATAATAAAAAATATCAGAAAAAAATAGTCCCTGTAGTGCCGCAGTTTTAAAGGAGGGTAAAAAAGGGCAAACAAAAACCACATCAAACCCACCACCCCAAAAGTTATGGTAATGGTAAGAAACTGATTATGTGCATGGAAAAAGAATTTCGGTTTCAATTTCGATTTCATTATTTGATATTCTTTAAGAAGAGCATCTTCCATGTCACCCGTTCCTACCCCAAACAGGGGATTTCTTTTTACAAGCAACAAGGCACCTTTTATATACTCAATCCGTTGCAAAATAGAATTCCCCGAAGGGTCACCGGAAACGTTATAACTTTGAAACCCATAAATAATTTTAAGTAAACGGGATTTTATACCGGGGTCATTTATGTAATTCCAATTAGCAATACCGTTTTCAATAAGCCGGATATCATCGTTAGACAACTTACTTACACCATCAGCATCTTTTCGTAAGTTTTTTGAGGTCAGGTATCGTTTAAGAGTGTTTGAGATGGGGAGGCCGGCCCCTGTCAGCCCGTTATAATCCATCCGGCTTCGCTTATTCCATGCTTCCCGCAACTCCTTTTCACAAACATAGATATCAACATATTTCCCATTCTCGATTCGACTGTTAGTATCGTTTTTATAAGGGTTTCCGTGAGAAGTGTATTGATCAAGCAACTCAACATTCAGGGGTGGAGCCGTGGTAACTTCATGAACAATTTGGTTAATATAAATGTACATTGAAGCGGGAAGAACCATTATCAAAAAAACGATAGCCCCTTTTAACAGTCTTGAACGAGTTATAAAAAGAGTTAATCCGGCTAACACAAACACGGTAATGATTATTGTACTGATTCCTGTAATGGATTCAAGAATTATCAGAAACGATAGAAACATTATCATTGCAATAACAAATCCTGCTCTTTGTAAGATACTAAAACCCTTCTCCTTAA
Organism: uncultured Lentimicrobiaceae bacterium; assembly: GCA_964551935.1. Classification (GTDB taxonomy): domain Bacteria; phylum Bacteroidota; class Bacteroidia; order Bacteroidales; family F082; genus B16-G9. The sequence continues at coordinate 6,475 of CAZKGB010000120.1, forward strand.
AGACAAACCAGAGCATAATAAAAATACCAAAAGTAATGTTTAAGCTAAACCGGATGGGGTTGATAAAAGGTGACAGTTCACGCACATCCAAAAATTCGCCATCGAAGAAGAGATAAAAGCCAATGGCAACGCCCGTTAAAACAGCAGCCAGGTACCATAACATGACCTGTTTAAACTCAGTATCCGATATTTTTGGCATGCTCCCGAAAATCAAAGGAAATAGCAGCAGCGGCAATTTTATGCGCAGGCTTTGAAAAGCAAAATCAAAGTTCGAGGTATAAACAAGGCCGATGATATAGAGAAAAAAAACTGAAGCCGCAATGAGCGCCGGTTTATTATGCAAAAACAGTTTTGTTTTTTCAATGGCATTATGCCTTATGGTGTTGGCAATATACTCAAGGGTATGCCAAATGGCCTCCGCGATATTTCCCATTTTAAAAAACCGAAATACAATTCGAAACGAAAAACCTGACAAAATCCACAACAGTGCCAGAGAAATTTCAAAAACACTTTGTGTAAATTTTGACAGCGGCAAACTAATGGCAATAAGCGCAACGTTTACAACGTAAACCGTGTGGTGAAAATCAGATCTGTATTTTATCTGTGTTGCCAAAATACTTTTTTAAACTATTCTCCTTCGTCGGAGGCAGCCTTGTACGTACCATTTAAAATCGATTGGTACTCATCGGCATGATTAATTACCTCAACAGCCTTTGCCACTTCGGGGTCATCGATTAACGACGACTGTGCTTTACCCTTTTGGTAATAGTAACGCGTTACAATTTCAATACGTAACAGCTGTTTGATTTCTTCTTTGTTTTTATCCAAATCCCTCTTTTTTTCCTCTTTCACCTCCTTTTCAAGAAGCTGAAGTGTTGAATCGATAGCTGCGGCATACTCTTCGCGCTCGGCACTCTCTTTTAATCTTTTAATTACCGATTCGGTTTCGGTTTTGTAATCAAACTTATCGCCAACAAAACGCTTAAACGCTTCGAACAAAGAGTCACTCACGGTAAAAGAGCCCGGGCCGGAGATAGAATCATGCTTGCTTTTATAAATATTGGCAAATTTAAAAATGTAATTCTGCGCATACAAATCTCCCGTAACCTGATTAAACCGCTGTCTT
>CAZKGB010000121.1:0-7595 GCA_964551935.1 uncultured Lentimicrobiaceae bacterium
AATTGAAAACCGTGTGCCGGGTCATCCCGAGTGGTTTTTTCTGACGATAGGAAGAAAAAATTGTATCGAGGGATGTGGGTAGGAAATTACTCCTTTGATTTATCTCACGGTTTGGTGTCAAAGGCACTCCTTCGGAGCAACCGTGAGCTACTCAAAACCCTGCCAGTTAGCAGAACCCACCGCATGCGTTCTTTATAAGCAGGTAAAATGTGAGTTGAAACCCCTCCCCCCTTCCCTCCCTTCCCAACAATTTCCCTATCTTTGAACCCAAGCAAAACATCGTATCATGAAATTACATCTTGAAAACAGTTTCTTTATTGTCGGTGGGGCCGGTAGCGGCTTTGGAAAAGCTACCGCACTGGCATTGGCTGCTGAAAAAGCACAGGTTTTAGCCATAAGCCGAACCGCTGAAAAATTAGTTAAATTAAAGAAACAGTACCCCGATCATATTCAGCTTCTGGCAGGCGATTTAACATCCGGCATTACCCTTTCTGAAATTGCCTCCATTGCCGCGGGGAAAAAACTTTCAGGAGTTTTTTTTAACGCTGGAGGGCCACCGGCAGGTACCTTCGATGAAATTAGCATGAAGCAGTGGGACGAGGCTTACCACACGGTAGTAAGATGGAAAATCGAGCTCACGAAACTCCTGCTGCCGCAGCTGATAAAACAGCAATACGGACGGTTGGTTTACCTTGAAAGCATCTCGGTAAAGCAACCCGTGGAAAATCTGATACTGAGCAACTCACTACGCGCTGCCATGGTTGGATTTGTTAAAACCCTCTCCAACGAAACAGCAAAACACAACATTACCGCCAATGTTTTGGCTCCGGGCTATCACGACACAGCCGCCATGAAAAGACTTATCATTAAAAAAAGTCAACAAAGCGGAATGAGCGAACAAGATACTGTTACACTGTTTACCAATGAGATACCGGCCGGAACCCTGGGAACCCCCGATGATTTGGCGAGTCTGGCTACCTGGCTTCTTTCACCTCGATCGCGCTTTGTTACCGGACAAACCCTTACACACGACGGCGGATTAACAAGAGGCTTTTTCGGATAAAAAAACTATTTTTGCAAAATTCTTATCTTAGCACAAATTTTAAATCAAAATATTAAACACTATTTATATGAATAATTATCGACTATCTGTGAGGTTTACAAGCCTTATTTTTGCAATCTTATTGGTTACGGTTTCCTGTAAAGAAGAAAAAAAAGCCGTTCCTCCACCCCCTGAAATAACAGTGGTTAATGTTATACAAAAGGATGTTCCCATCTTTGAAAAATTTGTGGGACAGGTTTACGGCTTTGCCGACATCCCCATCAGAGCCAGAGTAAGAGGATTTCTTACCGGAATTCATTTCAGAGAAGGCTTTCCCATAAAAAAAGGACAACTGCTTTATACCATCGATCCCGAAGAGTACAAAGCCAAGGTAGCCACCCAAAAAAGCCATCTTGCCGAAGCCCAGACAAGCCTGGCAAAAGCCGAAAGCGATTTAAACCGAATAAAGCCGCTTGCAAAGATTAACGCGGTAAGCAAAAGCGATTTAGATGCTGCACAAGCAAATTACGATGCTGCAAAATCGTACGTCAACGCCATGAAATCAAACCTGAAATTTGCCGAAATTAATTTGGGCTATTGTTGGATAAAATCTCCCATCGACGGACTGATAGGTAAAACAAAAGCACGCGTGGGTGAATTTGTAGGTCAAAATCCCAATCCCGTAATTCTTAACACGGTATCTACTACCGATAGTGTAAGAGTTGAATTTTTTCTGACAGAAGCCGACTACATCGTTTTTGCCAGAGAGTATAATAAAAGTAGAAATGAGAATAACGGAAATCAGGATAATGACAACGTCAAACAAAATGTCAGCCTGATACTTGCCGACGGTTCAACTTTTAAATATAACGGTGAATTAAACTTCATAAACCGGGAAGTAGATCCTCAAACAGGAACCCTGCTGGTTGAATCGGTATTTCCAAATCCAGAACACCTCTTAAAACCGGGACAATATGCCAAAGTAGTGGTTAAAATTGAAGAGGTGAAAGATGCTCTCTTGATTCCTGCCAGATGCATTTCCGAGCTACAGGGACAATATTCGGTATATGTTGTTAAAAACGACAATACCGTTGAAAACAGACAGATAAAAGCCGGAGAACGTATCGGCGATATGCAAATTGTAAGCGAGGGGCTTCAACCCGGCGATAAAGTAGTGATTGATGCATTGCAAAAAGTCAAATCGGGTTTAACCATTAAGCCTGTAGTAATCGATTTCAAAAGTAAATCAACCATACAAGAATAATCGTTATGGCAGAAAACAAAGGAAATTTCTTCGTCCACCGACCTATCGTAGCCATGGTGATTGCCATCGTTATTGTTATTGTAGGTGTTGTTTCTATGATAGGATTGCCCATTGAGCAATATCCCAGTCTGACCCCCCCCATTGTTCGTGTTAGTGCTTCTTATACCGGCGCCAATGCACTTAACGTGGAAGAATCGGTTGCCACACCCCTCGAACAGGAGATCAACGGTGTGGATAACATGATTTACATGAAATCGACCAATGCCAACGACGGAACCATGTCGCTGGAAATATCGTTTGAAGTGGGAACCGACCCCGATATGAACACGGTTTTAGTTCAAAACAGAGTATCATCGGCCAATGCCAAATTACCCGAACCGGTAAAACGTTTAGGAGTGAAAACCCAAAAAACACTTCCCAACATTATTATGCTGGTAACGCTCACCTCCGAGAAGGGAAAATATAATAAAGATTTTCTTGAAAACTACGCGTTAATAAACATTAAAGACCAATTAGCCCGTGTTAAAGGTGTTGGACGCATCGATGTATTGGGTGCTTCCGATTATTCCATGCGTATTTGGGTAAAACCCGACCGATTGGCAAAACTGGGAATTACCGTTAGCGAAATCATTAACGCCATTAACGAACAAAATGCCGTGATTCCCGGCGGAAAATTTGGCGCTGAACCTGCTCCCCCGGGCACCGACTTTACTTATACCGTACGAATGCCCGAACGCTTTAATTCACCGAAGGCATTTGGCGAGATTGTTGTCAGAACCCAACCCGACGGCTCACAGGTTAAACTAAAAGATATTGCCAACATTAAACTCGGGGTTGAGTCCTATCTCACACAAAACCGCCTGAATAAAAAAACCGCCTCTATTATTGCCGTTTATCAGGCTCCGGGTTCCAATGCCGTTGAGCTTTCGGAAACCATTAGAAAAGAAATGAAACGGCTTGCCCAACGCTTTCCCGAAGGAATACGTTGGGATGTTTCAATGGATACCACTTATGCTATTACAGCCGGCATTAAAGATATTGTGGTTACTCTTATTGAAGCTCTTTTGCTGGTTATTTTGGTTGTATTTATTTTTATCCAGGACTGGAGAGCAACACTTATTCCGGTTATCGCTATTCCGGTTTCACTGATTGGTGCCTTTATTTTCTTCCCCATGCTGGGATTTACCATTAACGTACTTTCACTGCTGGGACTTGTCCTCGCCATTGGTATTGTAGTGGATGATGCCATTGTAGTAGTGGAAGCGGTTCAGGTAAATATTGAAAAGGGAATGAACTCACAACAGGCTACCATTGCAGCCATGAAAGCTGTAACAGCACCGGTTATTGCCACAACGCTGGTATTGGTTGCCGTATTTATTCCGGTAGCGGGCATGGCAGGAATAACAGGCCGCCTGTACCAGCAATTTGCTATCACTATTGTAGTTTCGGTGTTGGTTTCGTCGCTTAATGCCCTCACACTTAGCCCCGCCCTATCGTCTATCCTTTTAAAAAAACCACAAACCTATAAAGGCCCTCTGGGTTGGTTTTTTGGAAAATTCAATACCTGGATGGAAAAAACCACCGGCTCATATATGAAATTAACTCACTCAGCTACTACTAAATTAAAACGCGGAATTATATTTATTGTTATTATTACTGTTGGCGTTGTGATAGTAGGCAAATTGGTGCCCGGCGGGTTTATTCCTGAAGAAGATATGGGATACTTTTTTGTAAATATACAACTTCCTGATGCCGCTTCGTTGCAACGAACCGATGCAGTGGCGAAAACAATAGAAACGGTTTTGTTAAACCATCCTGAAATTGATTTTGTTACCACTGCTGCAGGATATTCAATGCTCTCGGGAGCCATGGCTACCAATACCGGTTTTCTGTTTATTAGTTTAAAACCCTGGGACGAACGAGATAAAACAGCCAAAGAGATTATTACCATGGTAAACAAAGAGCTGAGCCAGATATCAGCCGCACAAGTGTTTGCTTTTGGCCCCCCGGCCATTCCCGGCCTTGGAAACGGTTCGGGATTTAGCATCATGCTTCAGGATCTGGGAGGCAACGCCCCAACCTACCTGGCAAAAAATACTGCTAAATTTATTCAGGCTGCCAATGACCGCCCCGAAATAGGTAGTGCTTTTACAACCTTCCAGGCAAATGTTCCCCAACGATATATGGATGTTGATCGGGAAAAAGCCTTAAAGATGGGGGTTAACCTCAACGAGTTATACAAAACAGTAGGTGCTTTTATGGGAGGTTCGTATGTGAACGATTTTACACGGTTCGGACGACTCTATAAAACCTATATCCAAGCTGAAAACCAATATAGAATGGGGAAAAATGATATCAATAACTTCTTTATAAAAAATAATGAGGGTAAGATGGTTCCACTTTCCACACTGGCTACCATCCGCGATATTTCGGGACCGGAATACACCAACCGGTTTAACCTCTACCGTGCCGTGGAAGTTACGGGTGCCCCCGCTAAAGGTTTTACCTCAGCCCAGGCCATGCAGGCATTGCGTGAAGTAGCAACAAAAATTTTACCAAAAGATATGACTTACACCTGGAACGCCATGTCGTTTGAAGAAGACCGTGCCTCCGGCTCGCTGGGTATGATTTTAACCTTTTCGCTTGTTTTTGTTTTTCTGATTTTGGCCGCGCAATACGAATCATGGTCACTACCGCTGGCCATATTACTGGGAACCCCCTTCGCCATCTTCGGTTCCCTGCTTTTCCTCTATCTCGGCCGACTGATGAGCCCCACTTTTGAAAACAACATCTTCGCACAGGTATCGTTTGTCATGCTGATTGGTATGGCGGCCAAAAATGCTATTCTGATTGTTGAATTTGCCAACGATGAATTTAAAAAAGGATTAAGCCTGTTCGACTCGGCCATTACAGCCGCCAAATCACGTTTCCGGCCTATCCTTATGACTGCTTTCTCGTTTATTTTAGGGGTGTTCCCGTTGGTTATCGCCTCCGGTTCGGGTGCCGAATCGCGTAAAGTAATGGGAATGGCACTGTTGGGTGGTATGTCGGTGGCAACCCTGTTGGGGGTATTCCTCTATCCGATGCTGTTTGTAGCCATTGGAAAACTATTTGGTTATGAGAAAAAAAGAGACCAACAGGCAATGCAAAAACAGGAAACCGAATAAAAACCGAAACCATGAAAAATATCTATATTTTATTATTAACAAGTATTGTAATCTATTTTTCGGGATGTGCCGCCGGACCTGATTTTGTACACCCCGAATACACAGGAAACAACCAATTCAGATTCGATACAATAAACTCACCATCCGATACCATCGTGAACCTGAAATGGTGGGAGCTGTTTAACGATCCTGTACTCGACACACTCATCAAACAAGCCCTTGCCAACAACAAAGATGTGATGGTGGCCGCAGCCCGCATCGAAGCAGCCAGAGCAAATATGGGACTCACCAAAGCCGAGCAATGGCCATCGTTTGGTTACTCCGCAAGCGCAGGAGCCGGAAATTTTGGAGGAGGACAACTGCTTAACAGCACAGCTTCCAACTTTAACGCCTATCCTGAGATGTATTGGGAAATCGGATTCTGGGGCAAATATCGTCGAATGAACGAATCGGCAAGAGCCAGCTTACTCGCTTCGGAGTATGGAATGCGTACCGTGCAGATTGGTTTGATATCGGCCGTGGCATCCACCTACTTCTCCCTGCTGGAATATCAAAAAAAGCTGGAAATATCGCAACAAACCTACATTTCACGCGATAGCGGTATGGCCATTATTAAGGCAAGATTCGATTATGGCATCGTAGCCGAAATCGACTACAATCAATCACAAATACAAACGGCTATCTCAGCGGCATCTATACCCGTTTACCGTCGCGCCGTGGCTCAAACCGAAAACACTTTAAGTATTTTGTTGGGAAATCAGCCGGGTGTGATTACTACCGGCATACCCTTACTCGACCAAGAATTACCCCCTGAAATCCCCGGCGGGCTCCCTTCCCAACTGCTTCTGCGCCGCCCGGACGTGTTGCAGGCCGAGGCGCTGTATGCTGCGCAAAATGCAAAAATAGGGGTGGCACAAGCCATGCGATGGCCATCATTAAACATTACCGGCCTGCTAGGCTATGCCACCAACGATTTACTTGCTTTTAACACCGGTGGGCTTGCCTGGGCAGCAGCCGGAAGCCTGACAGGCCCCATCTTCCAGTTTGGAAAAAATAAACGTCGGGTTGAGATTGAAAAATACAATACGGAAGCCGCATTGCTGGAATATCAAAACGTTACCTTAAAAGCTTTTAAAGAGGTTGAAGATGCACTTGTTGCTATTAAAACCTATAAAGAACAGCTGGCTGCCGCCAAAATAAGAAACGATGCTGCTATCAACGCACAAATGCTCTCTGCCGAAAGATACGACAAAGGACAAACCAGCTATTTGGAAGTGCTTGAAAGCGAACGTCAGGCTTTTGATGCACAACTGGCCTTTACTCAAACCAGAAGGGAACTGTTAGATGCCTACATCGCCTTATATAAAGCCCTTGGAGGCGGATGGCTCTCTGTTGACGAAGAACAAAATAAAAAGTAAAAAAGATTTGTCAATTCAAATATAGTTACTATTTTTGCAGCCCAAAAACGAAAACAAAGAAGAAAGATATGTATTTAAGCACTGAAAAGAAAACCGAGATTTTCACAAAATACGGTAAAGACGAACACGATACAGGTTCTGCCGAAGGACAAATCGCCCTGTTTACTTTCCGTATTAAGCACCTGACCGAACACATGAAAGAAAACAAAAAAGATTTGTTTACGCAGCGTTCGCTTATTCGTTTAGTAGGTAAAAGAAGAAAATTGCTCGATTATTTAAAAGCTAAAGACATCGAGAGATACCGCGCCATTATTAAAGAACTGGGACTACGTAAATAGTCGTGGCGCAATCCTTATGCAAAAAAAGGCAATTATTACGATTGCCTTTTTTTGTGTTTATGTAAACACCTGAATTATTAATTTCTTATAACACATTATGTCATATAATTTGATCACACAATCGTTTGATTTACCGGATGGTAGAACTGTTACCATCGAAACCGGTAAGCTCGCCAAACAAGCCGACGGATCCGTCGTAATTAAAATGGGCAACACCATGTTGCTTGCAACCGTTGTCTCGGCTCAGGAAGCCAGAGAAGATGTTGACTTCATGCCACTCTCTGTTGACTACAAAGAAAAATACGCCGCTACCGGTAAATTTCCCGGTGGATTCTTTAAACGCGAAGGAAGACCTTCGGAATACGA
>CAZKGB010000122.1:0-7564 GCA_964551935.1 uncultured Lentimicrobiaceae bacterium
CATAACACCCAGGTTATTCAGTGGTAACTGAAGAGGGCCTGCGCACTGTTGAAGCGCCACTTTTCCGGTTACCGATCTGTCAACCTTGTTGGTGAGCCAATCTTTTGATGCCACCGCTTCCAGGTGAAGCACATCCTTTAAATATTTTTCAAACTCCTCAGGCCGGTATGTAACCTCACTAAAAGAGTTGTTTTCGGTTTTGTCTTTTAAAACCGTTTTGGGAGGCTTGCCAAACAGATATTCCAACCGTAAATCAACCGGACAGCTTTTATCATCTTTAAAAACAAGCTGTTTGTCGTTTGAAACAGAACCCACTTCATAAAAAGGAGAGCGTTCCCTTTCGGCAATACGTTTCATCAGGTTGATATCCTCTTTTTTAGAGACCAGTCCCATGCGCTCTTGCGATTCGTTACCAAGAATTTCTTTGGAAGAGAGGGTAGGATCACCCACGGGAAGGCTGCCGATTTCGATAACGGCACCCGTATCTTCAACCAGCTCCGACAAGCTGTTCAGGTGGCCGCCGGCACCATGATCATGAATAGAAACTACCGGATTATTGTCTGATTCCGACATGGCTCTGACCACGTTGAAAACCCGTTTCTGCATTTCGGGGTTGGCACGCTGTACCGCGTTAAGCTCAATGCTTTGGCCAAACTCACCCGTGGCTACCGACGATACGGCACCACCACCCATTCCAATTCGGTAGTTGTCGCCACCCAATACAACGATTACATCACCCGGTTCGGGGATATCTTTTAACCCATCCTCTTTTTTGGCATATCCGATGCCTCCTGCCAACATAATAACTTTATCGTAGCCATACTGCTTGCCGTTTTCTTCGTGTTCAAACGTTAGCAGGCTTCCGTTGATAAGCGGCTGACCAAATTTATTACCAAAATCGGAGGCTCCGTTGGAAGCTTTAATCAGTATGTCGGCCGGTGATTGGTACAGCCATGGCCGTGACGCTTTGTTTTGAACCCATGGCAGAGTAACATTCAACCGGGGGTAGGAGGTCATGTAAACCGCTGTTCCTGCCAGCGGAATACTCCCTTTTCCACCGGCCATACGGTCGCGAATTTCGCCACCGGATCCGGTAGCAGCACCGTTAAAAGGCTCAACAGTGGTAGGAAAGTTATGGGTTTCGGCCTTCAGCGAAATAACCGTGTTAATCTCTTTTACAGTAAAAAAATCTGCTTTATCCTGTGTTTTGGGAGCAAACTGTTGCACTTTAGGTCCAAGCACAAAAGCCACGTTGTCTTTGTACGCCGACACCAGCCGGTTGTGATTTTTTTTCGAGGTGTTTTTTATCAAAGCAAAAAGACTTTGTTTCATTTTTTTGCCGTCGATAATAAAAGTGCCGTTAAATATTTTATGGCGGCAGTGTTCCGAATTTATCTGTGCAAAACCGTAAACTTCGGTATCGGTAAGCTTACGTCCCACTTTTCGGCTCACCTCTTCCAGATAACTTACTTCATCGTCGCTGAGAGCCAATCCTTCCTGCTTATTGTAGCTCGCAATGTCATCGATGTAACGTGTTGGGGCAGGTTTGGCGGGGATATCGAAAACAGTTTGGCCGAGGCCATTGTAAAGTTGTTGCAACATGGGATCGTAGCCGGCCTTATCGTTGTCAACTTTTACAAATTCTTCAATTCGGGTAATTCCCTCGATACCCATGTTTTGGGTGATTTCCACGGCATTGGTACTCCAGGGTGTAATCATCTCTTTACGCGGCCCCGTGAAGAACCCATCGAGGGAGCTGCTGATTATAAACTCTGCATTGCTGAAAAGCCAGGAGAGTTTTTTTATGTCGGAATCTGAAATTTCCTGATGCGATTGGAGGGCAAAGATATGGCTGGTGTCGGCGCGGAAAAAGGATATCATGGCTGCTGATTTAATCCGGTTAACAAATTGCCTGCAAAGATTGTAAAAAATGCCATCCCCATTTAATTGCAACAAAATTTAATTTAACATAACTATGTTAACAGCGATTAAACCAAGAGGGTAAAAAGTAGCCTTTCATAAGTGTTAGTCTGGTTGCAGTAAAAGTACAGGAAGATTAATTTTTTATTGTATCCCTTATCTTATAAAATGTTACCTATTTTTACCGCCTTAACAGTAACACAAAAGAAATGTACAATCCTCCTGATTATTATTTGGTAGATGAATTGTTATCCGAAGAGCATAAAATAGTTCGCGAAGCTGTTCGTAACTGGGTTAATCGATCGGTAACACCGGTTATTGACGATTATGCCCAACGTCATGAGTTTCCGAAGCATCTTATACGTGAGATGGGAGAGATTGGAGCCTTTGGCCCTTATATTCCCGAAAAATATGGTGGCGCCGGTCTGGATCAGATTGCCTACGGGGTTATCATGACTGAGCTGGAGCGTGGTGATTCGGCCATACGATCGGCAGCCTCGGTACAAACGTCGTTGGTAATGTATCCCATTTATGCTTTTGGCAACGAGGAGCAACGCATGAAATACCTGCCTAAACTTGCATCGGGAGAGTGGGTTGGAGCTTTCGGTCTTACCGAGCCAAACCACGGTTCCGATCCGGGCAGCATGCTCACGCGCTTCGAAGATAAAGGTGACCACTATCTGCTTAACGGCTCAAAAATGTGGATTACCAATGCCCCCCTTTGCGATGTAGCCGTGGTATGGGCAAAAGATGAAACGGGAAAAGTAAGAGGGTTAATAGTTGAGAGAGATTTTGACGGTTTTAGTACGCCCGAAACACTGAAAAAATGGTCGTTAAGAGCCTCAGCCACCGGCGAGCTGGTTTTTAACAATGTGAAGGTTCCAAAGGAAAATTTATTACCCAATGTAAAAGGACTTAAAGGCCCCTTGATGTGTTTGAACTCGGCGCGATATGGTATTGCCTGGGGTGTGATGGGTGCTGCCATGGACTGTTACGATACCGCCCTGAGATATTCATTAGAGCGAAAACAGTTTGGAAAACCCATTGCCTCTTTTCAGCTTCAGCAAAAAAAACTGGCCGAAATGGTTACTGAAATAACTAAAATGCAACTGCTGGCCTGGCGTGTAGGAGTGTTAAGAAACGAAGACCGGGCTACCCCGGCACAAATTTCCATGGCCAAACGTAATAATGTGGAAATGGCACTAAAAATAGCCCGCGATAGCCGTCAGATTTTAGGCGCTATGGGTATTTCAGGCGATTTTCCCATTATGCGCCACATGATGAACCTTGAATCGGTTATAACTTACGAAGGAACACATGATATTCATTTACTGATAACAGGAATGGATGTTACCGGTATAGCAGCTTTTTAATGTCAGTAAAAAAGTTTAACTTTGACTTTTTATGATTTAAAGTCTTTTTATTAAACTGCTATGATTGTGGATTACTTTGGTATTTATTATTTCTACCATACTGCTGTAAACTATCTTTTCAGATAGCCGATATTTATTCCCATATTGAGGAGCCGGCGCTATACAACAAGCGGGACTGGTAAAAACCTGAGTAAACACTGATTAAGAACATTGGTAACAACTTAATTTTCACATTTAAACTCAAATCGATGAAAGTGCTATTTTTAAACCTTACAGCCGTATTGTTTGGGTTAGTTTTATGTGCACAAAATCCCAATTACAACATCATTGTACATGAATCAACCAATAACGATACCGCCTTGATGGATTTACTCGGTGTTATATCCGGGCCACTTCCTCCACCCAATTCTCCATTGCCTGATATTAGTCCGCAACTGCTTGATATAGGAGTTACCTCCATAAGGAATAACGACAACTACGATGACAAACTCGATATGGAGGCACTTTTTCGTTGTCCCGGTTCGCCGGTAGTGCCAGCGTGGTATTGTTCACCCGATGATAGCATTAATTTTCATTACAAAGCAAGTGATTCGTTATTTAGCGTTATCCAAAACAACGGTTTTAATCTTTTTTTTCGATTAGGTGGTGAAAGTCAAAGCGGGCTTTCCTCACAGCATCATGTATTTCAGGGTCCGCAAGATACAGTAGCCGAAAACAATTGGATTAAAGCATCCGTAAAAGTTGTTGAACACTATGATAATTTTAATGGGGGTTCCGGATACCTTCCCTATTTAGATATCTGGACAGAATGGCCCAATGGTGTTTTTTGGGAACGAGATGATGATGAGTTTATTTGGTTTTTTACCAAGGCTTTGGATACTTTAAAAACTCATTTTCCCGACAAAAAAATAGGGGGACCGGGGTTCTTGGTTCCTACCGTGCTGGTTATTAACGGGCAGGTTAATACCAAAGCGTATGATTTGCTTTATTCGTTATTTACTCATCAGGTAAAACCGGATTTTATTAGCTGGCATCTATGGCAATTAGACCCGATGATGTATTATATTGCCGGAGAACAATTTAGAGATTTGTTAAATGGTAATGGCGATTTTAGTTCTGTTCCGTGGTCAGGAAGTGGTTTTTTCGAGGATGTAGAAATACTTTGCGGTGCTTATGGCGTTCCTAAATTAAACGGAAACACGGGAGAAGAGTTTTCAGATGAGATGAAATATCTGCTTTATAATACCCAAAAGGGAGCGTCATTACTCACGGCCGACTGGATATCAATGCAATATGGAAACACCGTTAAAGCTTTTTATTATCGTGATGCCGATCCTGTTTCTGATCCCGATACTACACTTGGTCTTATTGGCAGCTCTGGTCTCTTTTATGGTAACAACGAAGTTACTTATAAGCCCAATGCTTATGCTTTTAAGCTTTGGAGCAGGCTTTTTAACGAATTTCATCATAAACTGGAATGTGATTTCCCGGTTTTAGCTGCCGATTCATCACGGTTATGGGTCTTGCCCGCAAACAACTCTTATGGTGGCTATGGGATTTTGGTTTCCAATACCGATAGTATTGCCAAAACATTTACCATTTCAATTCCCGGAATTATTATTGACACCACCCTTTATGATATTTATTATAATATTGTAAACGACAATCATAACGGAAACATTGAATTTCACCATTTCAATACTACTTTCAATATTGATGTACAAACCGTTGAACTTATCAGAATTATTCCTAAAGAATATCCGTTAATATCAAATAATAAAGTAAAAAATAACATAACTGTTTTTCCAAATCCTGCGTCAGATGATCTTATTATTCAATCAAAAAAACGGATAAACCGTGTGCAACTAATTAATATGAATGGTGAAATGGTAACAGAATTGTATCCCGTAAATAATAATATTCATATAAACATCAGAAATTTATGCTCAGGTGTTTACAGCATAAAATTATATGTACAAGATGAATATATTACTAAAAAACTTGTAATAAATCATCATTGATAGGTTCAAAATATTTTTCGGTCAATAATTATTCCGACAAAAGAAAAACCCTCTTTCAAACCATTCTTTAAATAAACGTTATACTATAAACAACGATATTTCGTTTAGGATGACAGATAAACTGAACTTTAGATTATTTTAGCCAAAAATTTTATTATGAGCGACGGACTGGTAATAATACCTACATACAACGAAAAGGAGAACATCGAAAAAATTATACGGGCAACAATGAATTTGCCAAAGGATTTCCATATACTCATCGTTGAAGATAACAGTCCTGATGGTACAGCCGGTATTGTTAAAAGTTTGCTAAAAGAGTTTGACGGTAAACTTCATATACTGGAAAGAAAAGGAAAACTGGGACTTGGAACCGCTTATATTGCCGGATTCAGATGGGGGTTGGAAAAAGGTTATTCTGTTATATTTGAAATGGATGCCGATTTTTCGCACAATCCCAACGATTTAATACGTTTACATGAAGCTATTATAAGTGGTGCCGATGCTGCCGTCGGATCGCGATATGTTTCGGGAGTTAATGTGGTTAACTGGCCCATGGGAAGGGTGTTGATGTCGTATTTCGCTTCTAAATACGTACGCATGATTACCGGCATGAAAATTCAGGATACCACGGCGGGATTTGTTTGCTGGAGCCGGAAAGTGTTAGAGACTATTGATCTTGATAAAATTAAATTTGTGGGTTATGCGTTTCAAATTGAAATGAAATATACCGCCATCAAACTTAATTTTGATGTGGTGGAGGTTCCCATAATTTTTACCGATCGTACCGAAGGAGAATCGAAAATGAATAAAAGCATTTTCCGTGAAGCCATATTAGGAGTTATCGACTTGCGGCTAAGAAGTATTTTCGGGAAAATAAAACCGGCCAAATCAGCTTAAAATAATATGCCAAAAGGTTTTGTTATAAAAAACGCCACGCTTGTTAACGAGGGCAAAAAATTTATAGCTGCTGTTTTTGTTTCAAACGGCATTATTGAAAAAATCGACAAAACCAATTCCGTTCCAATTCCCGATGATTACGATGAAATTGATGCCGGCGGATTATACCTTCTGCCCGGTGTAATTGATGATCAGGTTCATTTTCGCGATCCCGGATTAACATACAAAGCCGATATTTATACCGAAAGCAAGGCTGCTGTTGCCGGCGGGGTTACCTCGTTTATGGATATGCCCAACACGGTTCCCAATACCGTTACACAGGAAATTCTGGAAGAAAAATATCGGGCGGCAGCCCAAAAGTCGCTGGCTAACTTCTCTTTTTACATGGGTGCCAACAACAACAATCTGGAGGAGGTTTTAAAAACCGACCCTGCAAAAGTTTGTGGTATTAAGGTATTTATGGGCTCTTCAACCGGAAACCTGCTGGTGGATGACGAAACCGCACTGGAAAATATTTTTCAATACGCGCCAACCCTGGTGGCTACCCATTGCGAAGACGATGCCACCATAGATGCCAATACCAAAGTCTTTAAAGAGCAATACGGTGATGATGCACCCACTCGTATTCACCCGATGATTCGCAGCGCCGAAGCCTGTTACCTCTCTTCGTCCAAAGCGGTTGAGCTGGCAAAAAAACACAACACACGGTTACATATTTTACACCTGTCCACCGCCAAAGAGATGGAGCTTTTTGACAACTCTATTCCTCTTGAAAAGAAAAAAATTACCGCCGAAGTTTGTATTCATCATCTTTGGTTTACCGATAAGGATTACGAAAAAAAAGGAAACTTCATCAAATGGAATCCGGCGGTAAAATCCGAATCCGACCGCACGGCCTTGTTTGAAGCGGTATTAAATGATACCATTGATGTAATTGCCACCGACCATGCACCGCATACCCTTGAAGAGAAAGAACGTTCGTTTTTTAAAGCCCCGTCGGGCGGACCGATGATTCAACATTCGTTACAGGCCATGCTTGAGTTTGTGCATCAAAGTAAAATATCCGTTGAAAAGGTGGTGGAAAAGATGAGTCATCATCCGGCCATTCTGTTTAATGTCAAAAATCGTGGTTTTATTCGCGAAGGTTACTTTGCCGACCTGGTTTTGGTTGACCTGCATGCCGAGCAAACCGTATCAAAGCAAAACATTCTGTATAAATGTGGCTGGTCGCCCATGGAAGGGGTTACGTTTCACTCCAAAATTGTTTCAACTTTTGTTAACGGCCACAGGGTTTATCACCGGGGTAGTTTTGATGAATCGAAAAAAGGGGAGCGGTTACTGTTTGAGCGGTAA
>CAZKGB010000123.1:0-7435 GCA_964551935.1 uncultured Lentimicrobiaceae bacterium
CCTTTGGAGGTTTCTTGATTTAAGAGTGCAGAGGTTATTCCTCTTTCTGGTTTCGCGGGTGGTAAGTAAGTATTGCTTTTCTTAAATCCTCTCTGTTAAGATGGGTGTAGATTTCTGTGGTGATAATAGAAGCATGGCCAAGCAAATCCTGAACGGCTTTTAAATCGGCACCGTTTTGTACCAAGTGGGTGGCAAAGGAGTGCCTAAAGGTGTGTGGGCTTACCTTTTTACGGATGCCTGCTTTTTCCACCAGTTTTTTAATCATAATAAAAATCATCTGACGGCTAAGTTTCGCACCGCGCCGGCTCAAAAACAGGATGTCTTCGTTTCCTTTGGCAGGCTCTGCTTTAACACGATCGTATTCCAGGTAAAGCCGGATACTTTTTTTAGCCTCATCCCCGACAGGGATAAAGCGCTGCTTGTTTCCTTTTCCGGTTACCGAAAGTACCCCTTCGTTAAAATAGAGTTCCGATAGTTTCAGGTTGATTAGCTCCGATACCCGTAACCCGCAACCGTAAAGAGTTTCGATAATGGCGCGGTTTCGGTGTCCCTCAGGCAGCGATAAATCGATGGAGTCGATAATTTTAATAATTTCTTGCAGGTCCAAAACATCCGGCAGTTTGGTTCCCAACTTGGGTGATTCCAACAGCTCGGATGGATCGGCTTCAATGGCCTTCTCCAAATCGAGATATCTGAAAAATGCCCGGATACCGGATATCACCCTGGCTTGCGAATAGCTTCCAAGCCCCAGGTCATTAATAAACGTGATAAAATCATTAAGGTCGTTATAATCGACCTTGGTAAGGCTTTTTCCCTCTTTTTGATTTGTTAAAAAATCAAAAAATAAATCAACATCATGCATGTAAGCTGCCAGCGTATTTTCCGACAGCCCCCTTTCCAATTGAATATAGGTTTTAAATCCTTTTTGAAAGGGTAGGTAATTCATACATTTTGTTATTTTTACTCAGGTTTAAATAATCTTAATTTTTTGCCTAAAATAGGAAAGATAAATATAAAGAATTATTTTTGTTTGCACACGAAACGGGTAATATTCGTAAGTAATTTATTTCTAAACAATTAATATAAAAATTAGTACAATGATTGATTTTTCCTTAACAAAAGAGCAGAGAGAGCTGCAAGAGAAGGTGCGCGATTTTGCACAGAGAGTTATGATACCTAATGCCAGAAAATATGATGAGTCGGCGGAATTTCCGTGGGAAGTTGTTAAGCAGGCCTATGATGAAGGGCTGATGAACGGTCCCGTTGCCAAAGAGCTGGGTGGTAGCGGACATAATATTTTTGAAAGTGCCTTGTCTTCCGAAGAACTGGGTGCCGGTTGTGTGGGTATTGGTATTTGTATGGATGCAAACACCCTGGCTTTAACGCCGCTTTTGTTGGGAGCCAGCGATGAACAGAAAAAGCGTTTTTTCGGACAAATTATCGAAAATAAAGGCGTTGCGGCTTATGCTTTAACCGAGCCTAATGCCGGTTCCGATGTAGCAGGTATCAAAACAACGGCGATTCTTAAAGGCGACAAATATGTAATGAACGGCCACAAACGTTTTATTACCAATGGTGGTGTTTCCGAATTTATTACTGTTTTTGCTTTGGTAGATCCTGAAAGAGGTGCTCGTAGTCTTTCGGCATTTGTAGTGCCTACCAACTCACCGGGGGTAAAAATTGTTAAGAATCTGAGTAAAATGGGTCAGCGTGCTTCCATGCAAACCGAATTTATTTTTGAAGATGTTGAGGTACCAAAAGAGAACCTGATTGGTGGCGAAGGCCAGGGCTTTGTGCTTGCCATGAAAACCTTTGAACGTACCCGTACCGGTGTTGCTGCCTTGAGTGTTGGTAACGCCAGAGCTGCTTATGAAACAGCTCGTGATTGGGGTAAAAACCGTATTCAGTTTGGAAAACCTGTTACCGTTAATCAGGGTGTAAGCTTTATGCTGGCCGATATGGCTACCGAAATTGAAGCTGCCCGATTGGTTACCTGGTATTCGGCCTGGATGTACGATACCGGTAATAAACAAAAGAACATGCTTTCGGCCATGGCTAAACTTTATGCTTCGGATGTGGCCATGAAAGTTACTACCGATGCCGTTCAGGTGATGGCCGGTGATGGTTACTCAACAGATTATTTGGTTGAAAAAATGATGCGTGATGCCAAGCTCTGCCAGATTTACGAAGGAACCAACCAGGTTCAGCGTTTGGTTATTGGTAAGAGTATTTTGAAATAAGCAATTTGTTTGTTAACAAAAAGAGCTGTCTGACAAGTTTAGGCAGCTCTTTTTGTATCAGGGCCTTCGTGTGACAAATTTTTCTGAAGTTGTTCCCCTTTTTTCGGTACGAATAAATGAATTTCAATGGAAGTGACAGAAATCTATTGAGTCAAAAGGTTGACAATTCGTAATGACATGGAGTAACCTTTTTACCTTACCCGGATTTCCGTTCCCACGGGAACAGAAATGCCTTTGGGTAGATTATTTATTTTTAGCAACTTACTCATTCTCATCCCATAGAGTTGAGCTACATCGTGCAGCGATTCACCTTCACGAATGTGGTGATATTTGTATTTTTTATCGGCTCTGGGTTTTTTCTTCTCCAAATATACAAGCTCACCGGCCACTATTTTATGTTTACGTTTAACCTCGTTGTATTTGTAAAGCTGCCACGAATAAATTTCAAACTCCGCTGCAATCTTTTCATAGGTGTCACCATTTCTGGCAAGAATAAGTTTTCTTTTGTTGTTGATAAAAATCTTTCTTCCTGTTGCCGAGTTTCCTGAAAGTTTAAAAGCCGAAACGGTCGGAATAGCCCCTTCTTTATGTGTTTTAATCTTCTTCTTTTTTCTCTTATGCTTACCGGGAGCTTCTTTATCAAATTGGTCGAGGTGGTATTTTTCAATAATTTTAATCAATAGTTGAGGGTACCTGGGGTTGGTGGCATATCCCGCTTTCTTAAGACCGTATGCCCATTTTTTGTAGTCTGTAATATCGTATTGAAACAAAAAAGTGTAGCGTCCCCGCTGGGTAAGAAACTTTGAATGATCGCGGTAAGAGTCGGCGGCTTTCGGATATTTTCTGAAACATTCGTGTTTTTCATCATCGTCCATGTAAAACTTTTTACCGTGCCAGTCGTTATGGCATTTAATTCCAAAATGGTTGTTAGCTTTACGCGCCAGCCGGCTGTTGCCCGAACCCGACTCAAGAATACCCTGTGCTAGCGTGATGGAAGCAGGAATTCTATACTCTTTCATCTTTTTAATAGCAACATCTTTGTAGTTGGCAATATACTCTTCCGTGGTCATCCGCTGCGCGCTACCGGTAAGGGTAGCAGTTAGCAAAATCAGGGTAAATACAAAAGGTGCTGTTTGTTGGAATATTAATTTCATTACTCGGCAAAAGTTACAAAATACAGATTTCTTAATATTACTCTTTCCTGACAATAAGCTGTCCGTTATTGTAGCCGGTTACTTTTACCTGTTCATTTTTTTCGATATAGGAGACCTGTGAAACAGCATCGTACTGATTATCATCAATAATTATTTTACCTGCAGGGCGAAGTTGTGTTTGGGTGATGCCTATTTTTCCAATCATCGATTGGTATTCTTTTTCCGCAACGGTATAACCTTCCGACGAAAGTTGCCGGTTGTTCAGGGCAAAACGAAAGGAGGGCGACTCCAACAGCCGTTTTGCCAGAAAAATGGAAATGAGAATTCCCAGGGTCATGGAAATAATAACCAGGAAGGCGGCTTTCAGAAGTCCTGTAAAATCGTAATCAAGTGTTCCGGGTCCAACGTGTTCCACCAGACTGAGTGTAAGCCCCGTAGTAATAAGCAGGACGCCGGCAAAACCGGTAACGCCAAATCCGGGGATGGCAAATATCTCCAGCGCCAGCAGTATTAAGCCGGCAATAAAAAGCAAAATTTCCCAATGGTTGGCCAGTCCTTCGAGGTAGAGTGGTGCAAAATAGAGCAGAGCTGCCGTAACGGCTGCTGCCAACGGAAAACCAATACCGGGTGTTTGCAGCTCAAAATAGATGCCGCCAATGATAATCATAATCAAAAGGCCGCTAATCATGGGGTTAATCAGGAATCCTGTAATTTTGTCGGTAGCAGTAAGTTGCTGCTCTTTGATGTCGTAATGGTCGATGCCTGCATGATGTAGTAGTTCTTTTACTGTGTTTACTTCTGCTTCGCAAAACCCGTTTTTAATGGCTTCGGAAGGGGTAAATGTCAATACTTTTCCACTGTCGCTTATTCCTGCAACATCAATAGAGGGGTCAACCATGGCCTGCGCGATATCGGGGTTTCGCCCGTTAACTTCGGCGGTAGACCGCATAATAGATCGCATGTACGACTGGTATTTGTCGGGCAGCACTTCGCCTTTTTGATTTACCACCGTAGCTGCTCCTATACTTGCACCCGGTGCCATGTAAATGCTGTCGCAGGCAATGGATATCAATGCGCCTGCGGAGGCAGCATTTTTATCAATTAAAACATATACCGGAATTTTTGAATTTAAAATTCTGGTTCGGATGGAGTCGGCAGCATCCAACATTCCACCATAGGTGTTCATGTGGATAAGGATGATGTCGGCATTGAGTGTTTCTGCTTCCTGAAAAGCTTTTTTAGTGTGATGCCATACCGGGGGGGCAATCTCTTCTTGAATATTTAACTCGTAAATTAACAAGTTGGTAGTTGTATCCTGTGCCATAAGATTTGTGCCGGCAATCAGGGAGGCAAAAATCAGGAAATAGGTAACAATCAGTTTCATTTGTCAGTATTTATGGTTTTCCTCATTCTTTTTATTTGCTTTCTTCTGGCACGTTGGTTCCAATATTTACCCCAGGTAATGTTGGTCCAAAGTCTTTCGTGCAAATAGTACAATATCAATTTGGCAACCACATCAACACTGGTGATTATGGAGGCCGTCTGCAAAACTTCGTTGTCGGTTTTGTCGGTGTATTGTTTAAATATGATAAAACTAATTAAAAAAGTTGCTCCCGAAGCCAGGATGCGCCAGCTAATGGCTTTTGATAAGCTTCTTAAAGGATTGTCTTTGTTAATTTTGGTAACCTTTTCCTTTGTCATAATCTTACTATAAATCCTTTTACAATAGTACGAAACATAACATTAGCAATACACTATTATAAAAAATAATTATTCAGTTTTTTTAAAAACTCGTCGTGTGTTTTGCCGTTTGATGCAACAATCTTTTTCCCGAACAGGTAGTCATCCTCTCCCTTAAAATCGGTAACCCTGCCCCCTGCCTGTTTCACTATCAGTGCACCGGCGGCTACATCCCAGGGGTTTAGTCCATATTCGTAAAAAATATCATATCGGCCGGCGGCAACATAGGCCAGGTCGACAGCAGCAGAGCCAAGTCGTCTTACACCATGACTCGTTTTCATCAGCTCTTTGAACAATTCCAAATAGGCTTCCAGTAGCGAATAGTCGTAATAGGGAAACCCCGTGGCGACGAGGGAACTGTCTAAATCAGGACTTCCGGATACTTTGATCTCTTTGCCGTTAAGGAAGGCCGGGCCGTTTTTCCAGGCATAAAATGCCTCTTCCAGGTTGATTTCGTACACTACACCAAGGATGATTTCGTCTCCATCGGTTAAGGCAACAGAGATGGAGTAGAGGGGCACACCATGAATAAAATTGGTGGTGCCGTCCAGCGGGTCAACTATCCAGTTAAAGCGGTCGGCACGCTGTAAACTTTGATTTTCTTCGGCAATAAAACCGGCTTCGGGTAACATTTTAGTCAGCTCCTGCACCAGTATTTTTTCGGCCGTTTTGTCCACATACGAAACAAAATTGTGCTCGCCCTTGACTTCAACATCCTTATTCGAAAATTTTAACGCTTCCTGCGAAATGAACCTGCCCACCCCTTTCGTGAGGTTCACTACCTGTTTTGTTAAGATATCCGGTTTCATTTTTGTAATGATAAAATTTTATACCTGCTTTGATTGTTTGTTGAGGATAATAAACATCACCAATCCTGCTAAAAAGAGAATGGGAGAGATGATTTCAGCCTGTGTAATGGCCATGCCTCCAATGTGGTAAACATTGTTTACCCGTATCAGCTCTATTAAAAACCGTTCGGTGCCATTAAACATCAGGTAGATAGCAAAGAGCATTCCGGGGACTTTAATGCGCTTGCGCAGATACCATAAGATGGCAAAAATGATGAGTGCCATCGTTGTTTCGTAAATGGGAGTGGGGAAGACCGCTTCTGCCAGCTGATAACAATGGGGGCCGTTGCAACCCGGTATTTTTATGCCATGATTAATAATGTTGTGAGGATAGTTGTAAGCCCAGGCCCAATCGGGAAGGAAGGATAGCCAATCCGGTTTTTGCAGGTGGTTTACAATGCCCCAGTCGCCATCGCCGGCTACCTGACAACCAATGCGGCCGATACCGTAAGCTAAAATAAGGCCGGGAGCCGTGATGTCGCCCAATACTTTCCAATGGATTCCGTTTTTTTTACCGAAATAAATTAGTGCTGCCGAGGCTGTTATCAACCCGCCATAAAAAGTGAGGCCGCTAAAGGAGAGGGTGGTACCGACGGGATCTTTCAGGAAATCATCAAAGTTTTCCAGCTGATCAAATATTTTAGCACCCATCAGGCCAAAAATAACCGCGATAAAAATAATCTGCCATAACAAATCTTTGGGGTGCATGGTTACCTCTTTCCATACTGGCGGTTTCACTTCTTTCCGCTTTTTGTCGTAATAGTTCCATCCCGTTAGCAGGGTGGCGCCCAAAAAACCAAATAGCCAGCTTCCTTCACCTGAAAAGATAAAATCTTGCGGATCGTTGGCAAAGGCATCATAATCGGTAACAATACCTGCCAGCTTAAACAGTACGAACAAGGAAATTAGAAAAGTGGTTACCAACTCGCTGATGGTGGCCGGTTTGCCAATTTGTATTTTTTTTATCCTTGCTATTAGGATACCTTCTTTTTCTTTTCTTTCCAACTCTTTGTACAAGGTCCATCCTGAAAACAAAAAAGCCAGCGCCAGAAAAAAGCCGTAGCTCTGTATGGGCAGGTTTAGGGTGGTTCCAAACCAATCGTTTATTAAATCGCTGAGTTTCGGATACATGGCATTGTTGTTAATGTTAGCGTAAAAGTAGTAAAAAAGTAGTTTGTAAAGAGTGGATTATTACTGTCAGGTAAATAAACCATTTAACTCTTGTAACTATTAAGTTAACTTTAAACAACTTTTACTTATTACTCTTTCACCACTTTCATGCTCTCAGTCTCCCTGCCTTCAATCCTTAGTACCACTACATAAGCACCCGAAGGCAACAGGTTGCCACTGTTGTCTGCGCCGTCCCACGGTATTTTACAGCTTCCGGGCAGTTGTTTGCCGCTTTGCAGGGTTTTGACCAATAAACCTGCGTTGTTGTACACTTCGATGTTAA
>CAZKGB010000124.1:0-7374 GCA_964551935.1 uncultured Lentimicrobiaceae bacterium
GATTGAAATTTACAATGCCTATGAAGTGCCGATTGATTTATCGGGTTACTACCTGGCCGACGATCTTGCTGATCCTGGTGCCATGTACCAGATTCCGGCTATCTATCCCGACTCGGTGACCGTACCGGCACACGGATATCTTCTTTTTTATGCCAACAAAGATGAATCTTCATCGGTTTTAAACCTGAATTTTAAACTGAGCGGCAGTGGCGAAGAAATCGGACTGTGGAACCCTGCTAATCAACTGCTTGACTCCGTTGTTTATGGAGAACAGACAACCGATATCTCTTTTGGGCGATATCCCGATGGGTCAGAAAACTGGGGATTTATGTCGGATTATACCCCGGGTGCCACCAACACCAATCCAAATCCACCATCGGTTGAGCTGTATATCAATGAGTTTATGGCCAGCAACGATGCTGCTTACCCGGGTCCTCAAGGCGATTATCCCGACTGGATTGAAATTTATAATCCCGGAACCGAAGATGTCATGTTGGGTGGATATTACCTGGCTGATGACCTTGCTGATTCGAGTGCCCTATTTCAGATTCCGGATACTTATCCCGATTCGGTTACCGTACCTGCCGGAGGATACATTGTTTTTTATGCCAACAAAGGCGATGGTTCCAGCGTGTTAAATCTGAATTTTAAATTAAGCGGCGGTGGCGAGCAAATCGGATTATGGGATCCGGATAAAAATTTCCTCGACAGCTTAACCTACGGGGAGCAAATTACTGATACCTCTTACGGCCGTTTCCCCAATGGGGCCGACGACTGGTATTTTATGGGTGACATTACACCCGGCGCAGCCAATGTCAACCCAAATCCGGAGCCCGGTGAAGTATCGCTCTATATTAATGAGTTTATGGCCAGTAACGATTTTGCTGTCCCGGGGCCTCAGGGTGATTATCCCGACTGGATTGAGATTTATAACGCCGGCGAAGAAGATGTAATGCTGGGCGGATATTACATGGCTGATGACCTTGCTGACCCGGGTGCCATGTATCAGATTCCTGACACCTATCCCGATTCGGTTACGGTTCCCGCGGGTGGATTTATTGTTTTCTACGCCAACAAAGATGAAGCCTCCAGTGTTCTTAATCTGAATTTTAAATTAAGTGGCAGTGGTGAACAGATAGGCCTTTGGGATCCTGATATGAATGTGATTGATTCGCTTAGTTATGGTCCTCAAAGTGCAGACACCTCATTCGGCAGGTACACCGACGGCTCCGAAACATGGTACGTTATGCCCGATTTTACACCCGGTGAGCCTAACCGCTACACCAGCGCTATCGACGAAAACACCATGAATGTAACCCAAGTGCAAAACTTTCCCAATCCCTTTGCAAATACTACAAACATTGAGTTTACCCTTATTAAATCAGATAAGGTTGTGGTAACGGTTTATGCTGTTAGTGGAAAAGAAGTAGCCTTGCTGGCCGATGAGTTTTTTACTACCGGACAACACACTATTACGTGGAACGGTTCGAGCCTTCCGGCAGGATATTACTTTTACAGTATCCAAACTTCGGAAGGAGCCATCGTGAAGAAAGCAACGATAATTAAATAATCAGTTTTTTAATTTAATTTAGAAAAGCCGGATTTTCCGGCTTTTTTTATGTTTTTTAGATAGCTGTAACTTTGAAGTTGTGATGTGGGTCAGGTCTTTGCTTTATAAAAAAAAGGAGCATCTGTTAAGATACTCCTTTTGTTAAAATATTTTGCTCTGGTTACTGATTGGCTACCTTTTCGGCGATGTCGTTATCGACAAGGATTCTGCCGCAATATTCGCAAACAATAATTTTTTTGTGGAGTTTGATATCGAGTTGGTGCTGAGGTGGAATTTTGTTAAAACAGCCGCCACAAGCATCGCGTTCAATTTGTACAACAGCTAAACCGTTAAGCGCGTTGGTACGAATACGTTTGTAGGCGCTAAGTAACCGGTCTTCAATAAATTTTTCATTTTCTTCCGATTTTTTTTGAAGCTCAATTTCGTCTTTTTTAGTTTCCTCAACAATACCGTCAAGTTCATCTTTTTTGGCTTCTAAATCCTGTTTGCGTTCGTCAAGTTTGGCTTGAGCCTGATCAGCTTCTGCCTGCAAAAGATCAATTTTGTATTTTGCCTCTTTTATTCTTTTTTCCGACAATTCAATTTCCAGTTTCTGAAACTCAACCTCTTTCGATAAAGCATCGTATTCGCGGTTGTTGCGAACATTCAGTAACTGCTCCTCATACCTTTTAATCAGGGTATTGCTGTTTTTAATAGCGGTCTCTTTATCTGCAATAGCGCCATTCAGAGCGTCAATTTCATCGTTAAATTTAGCAATTCTTGTTTCCAGACCTTCAATTTCATCTTCAAGATCCTGAACTTCCAACGGAAGTTCTCCACGGATAATTCTGATTTTGTCTATTTGAGAGTCAATTTGCTGCAAAGAATAAAGTGCAACGAGTTTTTGCTCAACACTTACCTCTTTTTCTTCGCCGGCTTTTGCTTTTTTATTTGTCATATCAAATTTATTTTCAGTTTGTTACAAAAACGTTACCGGATTAGTGGTTGTTTCTGAAATTTGGAGTGCAAAATTAGTAAAATTTTCCTTAATAATTTCATACAAAAGTTCTTTTGTGAATTGTTCGGTTTCATAATGACCTGCATCCACAAGGGTCATTTCACCTAAATATTCAAAAAAGTCGTGGTATTTTATGTCGGCGGTAATAAACAGGTCGGCTCCGGCATGGTAAGCCTGATGAATTAAAAAGCTTCCCGATCCGCCGCAAAAGGCCACTTTTTTTACTTTCCGGTTAATGGGCCGGTTAAATTTTATTGCCTGAGCATTCAGTGTTTTTTTTACTTGTTTAAGATATTCTGTTAGCGGCATCTCTTTTTCAAGTTCGCCAATCATTCCTGCCCCGGTGTTTGTTTGGCCGTTTTCAAGCTGAAAGATATCGTAAGCCACCTCTTCGTAAGGATGTGCTGATTGCATGGCTTTAATAACCTGTGGGAGGATTAACGAGGAGACAACGGTTTCTATTTTAACCTCTTCTTCAAAATGGGTTTTGCCAATTTCGCCTACGAAAGGGTGTGTGCCCTTTTTCGCTCTGAAAGTGCCTTCTCCGGTTGTATTGTAACTGCAATTATCGTAGTTGCCAATGTAACCGGCTCCGGCTTCAAACATTTTATTGCGAACAGCATCGGCATAACTCAACGGACAATAAACAGCCACTTTTTTTAAGTTTGATCCTCCCGGTTGAAGTATTTGAAGGTTTGTCAGGTTAAGCTTCTCACCTAATCTGGCATTTACTCCGTGATACATGTTGTCGAGGTTGGTGTGTATGGCATAGATGGCGACATCGTTTTTGATAGCTTTTATCACGAGCTTTTCTGTTAAGCTGTTTCCCGTTATTTTTTTTAAACTTTTAAAAATTAAGGGGTGATGGGCGATAATTAGCTTGTGTCCGTTGGCAATGGCTTCGTCTAAAACTTCATCGGTTACATCAAGTGTAATCAGGGCGCTTTCAATTTCTTGTCGCGGGTTACCTATTAAAAGCCCTGCATTGTCGTACGACTCCTGCATGGATAGGGGGGCGAATTCCTCCAAAAATGAAATTAGCTGTTTCAGAATCATTTTCTTTTTTGCGATAAAATTAATGGATTTTCGGCTAAAGTTAACATATCATTGTTATTTTTACACTATGAATTATTTCAGGTACCTTTTATTTCCTTTTGCCATGCTTTATGGGTTGGCTCTTTTCATTCGTCACCGGATGTTTGACGCAGGGGTGCTGCCTTCAAAAAGCTATCCGATTCCAGTTATTGGAGTGGGTAATATAACGGTAGGAGGTACCGGTAAAACGCCTATGGTTGAGTATTTGATTCGTTTGCTGTCGGATAAATATAAAATAGCCACGCTAAGCCGGGGTTACGGAAGAAAGACAAAAGGATATTTTGTAGCTGATCAATATTCCGGTTCAAAGGAAATAGGGGATGAACCTTCGATGTACTTTCGTAAATTTAAAAACAATGTAACGGTTGCGGTAGATGAAAACCGAAGGGAGGGAATTGAAAATCTGATGCAGGATAAACCCGATTTGGAGGTTATTATTTTGGATGACTCATTTCAACATCGATACGTAAAACCGGGGTTAAATATTCTATTAACCGATTACTACAACCTTTATCCTAACGACCATTTGTTGCCGGTTGGCAGGTTGCGTGATTTAAAACAGGCTGCCGCCAGGGCTGACATTATTATTGTTACCAAGACCGATAAGGTTATGTCGCCCATCTTGAGCCGTGGAATTGAACGTATGCTTAAACCAACACCCGGCCAACAACTTTATTATTCGTTTTTAAAATATGGAAAATTGAAACCAGCTCCCGGCCTGGAGCTAACCGAGATAACGAAAAATCTGCCTTCCGTTGTGGTATTGTTTACCGGAATCGCCAATCCTTATCCATTGCAAGATTATTTGATTTCAAAATGCCGGGAGTTGATTAATCTGGATTTTCCCGATCATCATGAATTTAAAAAGCGAGATATTGACATAATTATTAAAACATTTGAAGATCAGTTTACAAGAAATAAAATATTGCTGACCACGGAGAAAGATATGATGCGGTTAATAAAATCTCCGTATTTTAGCCGCTTTAAAAATTTGCCCTTGTATTATATTCCTATTGAAGTTAGGATGCATAAACCGGGTAATGTGCTGTTTGATAATAAAATATTAGATTATGTTAGAGAAAATAAAAGAGTCCGTTGAGTATATTAAAGGAAAAATAGAATCAACACCAAAAGTAGGAATTATTTTAGGCTCCGGTTTAGGAGGGTTGGTTGAGGATATTGAAACCGAAGTAACCATCTCGTATCACGATATACCGAACTTTCCGGTTTCTACAGTTTCAGGGCATAAAGGCCAGCTGTTATTTGGTAAGTTAAATGGCGTTGATGTGGTTGCCATGGAAGGCCGGTTTCATTTTTACGAAGGATACACCATGCAGCAGGTTACATTTCCTGTCAGGGTTATGAAACTGTTAGGTATCGAGAGTTTATTTGTTTCCAACGCGAGTGGTGGTGTTAATCCCGATTTTGAAATTGGTGATATCATGTTTATTACCGATCACATTAACCTGATGCCAAACCCGCTTATCGGCACTAATATAGATGAACTCGGGCCGCGTTTTCCTGATATGAGTGAAGCCTACAGTAAGAATCTTTTAAGTAAAGCAAAAAAAATTGCAAGGCATCTGGGAATTCGTTATCAAACCGGTGTTTACACGGCTTTAACAGGACCTACTTACGAAACACCTCACGAGTACTTTTATGTAAATAAAATTGGCGGCGATGCTGTAGGTATGTCAACCGTACCGGAGGTAATTGTTGCCCGTCATATGGGTGTGCCTGTGTTTGCCGTTTCGGTTATTTCCGATCTCGGAGTAGAAGGTAAAATTGTGGAAGTATCGCACAAAGAGGTGCTGGAAGCCGCCGAACAAGCTGCCGGCAGAATTAAACAGATTGTTACGGAACTGGTTAAAGAGATTTAAACCTGCATTTAAGTATTGACGACAATAACTAAAAAAACTCATTTTTGGAATCAAAAAAAATATACTTTGCCTCCGATTTTCATCTTGGCATTCCTGATCATACCAGTAGTTTGGTCAGAGAGAAAAAGCTGGTTCGCTGGCTTGAGTATATTGAACATGAGGCATCGGAGATTTACCTGATGGGTGATATTTTTGATTTTTGGTTTGAATACAAACAGGTGGTTCCAAAGGGGTACGTGAGGTTGCTGGGTAAACTGGCCGAATTGTCGGACAGAGGTGTTCCTATTCATATTTTCAGAGGAAATCACGACGTGTGGGCCTTCGATTATTTAAATAAAGAGGTTGGCTTGCAGATTCATCGCGATGCTGAGATTGTGGTCCATCAGGGTAAGAACTTATTTTTAGCTCATGGCGACGGGTTGGGACCGGGCGATAGCTGGTATAAAATTTTGAAACGAGTTTTTGCTTTTAAACCCAATCAGTTTCTGTTTAAATGGCTTCATCCGGATATAGGAACAGCCATGGGGCTTTTCTTTTCGCATAGAAGCCGGTTGGCTAACGTGGCTCGCCAAAAGGTAAAAAGCAAAAAAATTCCCCTGGAAGAGGAGATGCTCTACCGGTATGCCATGCGAAAGCTGGAACTTATGCCCGACATCGATTATTTTGTTTTTGGTCACAGGCATATCCCCATCCATACGATTATTAAAAACCAATCGTCGTTGGTTATTCTGGGTGACTGGTTAACCCATTTTTCCTATGGCGTGCTTAGCAAGGGGAAATTTTCAATCGAAATTTTTGAAGAGAAGGATTAGGCACCGAAAGGGTGGTGCAATATTACCATCACGCATTGCTACTCCGTCAGCTGCTCAAACGATAAATCCATTATCTCAAATTTCTCCCATCCGTTAAAATCGTAGTGCCACCATTCGGAGGGGTAAACCGTAAAACCGTTTTTTTCCATGATATCAATGAGTAGCTTACGGTTAAGCAAAGCTGCCTCCGGGAGGTTAGTGTAGGTTGGATGAGCCTTTTCTGTGAAGTCGTCAAACGGTGTTGGCATTTCCAGCTCTTTTCCTGTTTTTAAATCAATAAGACTTATATCGACAGCGGCTCCCCGATTATGACGCGATCCGCTGTAAGGCGAAGCAACATAGGTTGTGTCGTGATAGACCTCGTAAAATTTAACGGTTGCAGCATAAGGCCTGTAAGCGTCGTAAATTTTTAAACCGAGCCCGTCTGCTTTTAATTCCTTTTGAACCTGTTCGAGAGCCATGGCTACGGGTAGCCGGGTGAAGGCTTTAGGCTGGTTGTAAATCTTCTGTCCGGTAAAGTTGTTGGCAGTGGCATAACGAATGTCCAAAACAAGGTCAGGAACATACTCTTTTATCTCAACAAGCTTTTTGTTTGAATTCTGTTTTACCGTTTGATGGTAAATTGAGAGGTCTCTGAGAACATTCAGGTTTTTTTCATAAACGTAATTTTTCTGACTGAGCAGAAATCCCGGAAGGAATAACAAGATAAAAGTAAGAGGGCCGGCAATTTTCATAAGGATTGATGTAAATTGATGTAAAAGGTTGAATTGCTTCAAAAGTAGTCAATTTTAGGTGTGGTTGAGGCGATAAAGGGGGTAACAATTGAATTACCTGAAAATCAATTTTGCTATAACCGTTAATTTCAATATTTTTGGGCTTCAATCAAAAACCTTTTTACCATGGAAGAGTTGAGTACAAGATTTGTTAAAACCATATTGGTATTAATAGCTGCCGGGATTTGGGTTCTTATTTTTCAAAATGCCGGGATAATTCCTGCTGCCAGGCCACAGGTGGTGGTGG
>CAZKGB010000125.1:0-7356 GCA_964551935.1 uncultured Lentimicrobiaceae bacterium
TTTTTCATTGGTTTGATGCTTTTTATATTGTTGAATTATTAAAGGTCTGATTTAAGATTTTTTGTTGTTTTGTTGCTCACGGTTGCAAACCGTGAGCTAGATGAGGTGAGCTAGATGAGCTATAAAATAATTTGTTTGCAACGAAATCATGGATGTCTCAATGGGGTTTTGGTTAACACTAATCTGATTTTTTCTTTTCCGTTGGTTTTGGAGGAGATCCACACTTCGGGATGGAGGTTGGTGTTGTTTTTATCATAAGCCATCACGTAAACTTCGATGGGTTTTCCAACATATTCAGGTTTCATGGGGATGTAGTAGGTGTAGTTGGCATCGCGTTGTGCTACCACGTATTCCCAGGTGTTGGACGGGTAGGATGGAGCCCTGTCGGGAGCTCCTACCGGTATCCCGTCGATTTTAGCTGCCACGTAGGCGCCTTCTACACCATGTTTCCCGTTGAGGGCAACACTGAGGTAGCTGTTGTTGGCAAGTTCGTCGAGGGTGAAAGTTGTTTTCCAGCTTTTTACACAATGCATCCTTGATGAGTGTGCGAACAGGTTAGAGGCGTGCCACCGGGTTCGGTTCAGTAATTTGCCATGGTAATAGCCTTCAATTTCAACCATATTTTGTGGCTGATTTTTAAGGCGCAGATATTGAATGTTGCCATTTACCGGAATAACCATGACGGTGTCGGCCAAATAGGTGATGGTTCGCCAGTGAACCAGGTCGGAAGATACTTCGGCATAATTTCCCTCCTGATACAAAAGAGGTTGGAGATCAAAATAACCGGGAACATAAATTACAATGGAATCGACGTTGGTTGGTTCGCCGAGGTTGAGACGGAAAGTTCCCCTTTTAATTCTTAAATCGATATCGTATTTATGAGAGAGGGCAAATCCTGTTTCTTTATCCGAGTCGAAAAGATTTTTGTCCCAAACGCCTCTGTTTACAAAGGTTGGCTGCCTGAAAAAAGCATCCCTGGCTTTTTTAACTTCCGGGATGTTGGTTTCTCCCGAACGAATCAGCGACCGAACCTCCAGTGCGTTGTTATCAGCAGCAAACACGGTGGCCTCATAAAGTGCTTCTGCATCATCAGGGATGTCAATAACTTTCAGGTCAGCAATTTTTCGGTGGGCGGGGTATTTTAGCTTTGTTCCCGGAAATTGAACGGTAACCTGTTTTCCTTTGGTTAACCTGTTGTTTTTTTTATGGTTGAGGGTTGCGGAAATATAGTTGTTGAAATCAGCAAGATGGATGGTGGCCGTCGTGCCGGGGTTACCCACCAGGTCGATAAGGAGCGGTTTTCCATCGATATTCTGAACAAGGTTAAACGGAACACCTTCTATGAATGGTTCATCATAGTTGTTGGCGGTAACGATAAACATGGCGGCTCTAAACGGTTCAACCTGTACCGTTGAAGTTGCGTTGTAATCAAATGAACCAAGATACTCTTCGTCAGGGTGAAGCTGTATTAGCTTGCAGGTTGCATCTGAGGCATCAAGTCCAATTTCGCTGCCTAGGGTAATGGTGTAATCAACCGGTGTCCAGCTTAGGTTGCGCAAGGTGATGATTCGCGTTTTTCCGTTGCCTCTCGAAATGGCGTAAGGTCCGTATTTCTCATCAGGTAGCACCATGCCGGTTGTCAGCAGGGTATCGTACTTCCGGTGCAGGTTGTATATTCTGGCCAGTTTTGAAAACTCATCATCACGAAGGAGCCATGGATTGCCGTATATTTCGGGAGCTAGGATTAAACTGCGGTTAAAGGCTTGAAGAATCAGATCGTCATCCCAGTTGTCGAGGCAGGAGGATAGACATACTCCGTGGTCTTCGGTAAGCCGTTTTAATCCGGGCACCAATCCGCGGGAGAGGGCTGCTGCACGGTGATGCGGAGCAGTAATGTTGTTGGTCATAAACACATCGATGTAGGTTTCATCACCTCCCCACAAAAAGGTGGTGGCGTAAGGTTTGGCTTTGTCGAGACCCAGACGGTGGTTTAGCAGGATGAGGTCGGGAGCGTATTGACGGCATTGCTTCATCATGTTAATAAAAGCATCCTCTTTTTCGGGTCGCAGCGGCCCGCACACGGCATCAAACTTAAATAGGGCAAAGTTGTAGTCCTTGCAAAGCGACACCATCTGATTGGTTCTGGTTTGTTCTTCTTCGGGCGTATTGCCAAAGCCGTCAGGTCCGCCCCAAATGCCAAGCCTGATACCCAAACCGGAGGCCTTTTGATAGATGGAGTCAAAACCGAATGGGAATTGTCTTTTAAATCGTTGTGATTGCATGGAGCCGTAAAAACGTTTTCCGTCGATGGCGCCGGCATCGAAGGCATAAATGTCGAGCTGCATCCCATATTCCGATTTCAACCAGCCGAAGAAATCAAGGTTAATTTGGGTCTGCTTTTCGGTTGCCCCTTCATTGGTGTTGTTAATCCAGCTGAAATATTGTGCTTTTGACGGTGTGTTTTCACCGGCACCGGGAAAAACCTTTTCCTGCGCATGGAGGGCGGTTCCCATGGAGAGTGAAAAGAGA
Organism: uncultured Lentimicrobiaceae bacterium; assembly: GCA_964551935.1. GTDB lineage: Bacteria > Bacteroidota > Bacteroidia > Bacteroidales > F082 > B16-G9. Next base: position 2,530 of record CAZKGB010000125.1, read on the forward strand.
AGCAATAACAATAACAGGTTTTTTTTCATGAATAAAACAATCGGAAGGTGTTTCATAAGATTATTAGGTGCTGATGTATTTTTTATAATTTAAAACAAAACGGTAGGGCAGGAGTGCATCCTCCCGGGCATAATCTATTCCAACTCGAGGTGTGGCAGAAATGTCCTCTTTGCTAATAGCTATTCCTTTATCTTCTATCCAGATGGTATTGCCGGATAGAGAGATGCTGTTGTGTTCTGTGGTAATGCCCATCGCTTTTGTCATTTTTGCAGGCCCGTTGGTTATTTGCTCGTTAAGGGTGTTTTTGCCGGTACGTTTCATCATAATCTCTCCTCCTGTTAAGGGGTAAATGGCCCGAATTAATATCGCGTGCGGAACACCTTGTATTCCGGTAACCACGTTGAAAAGATGGTGCATGCCATAGGTGAAATAAACATAACTGATTCCACCCTCCTGATACATGGTTTTGGTACGGGCTGTAAAGCGGCCGTTGTAAGCGTGCGAGGCCTTGTCGGTAACACCGGCATAAGCTTCTGTTTCGGTAATAATGCCTCCTGTTAATTGATGGTTGATGTTGCTGTACAGGTATTTTCCCAATAAATCACGGGCAAGTGCCACAACTTGTGTGCTTCGGTAATAGGATGGTGTTAACTTTGAAGAGGGCATGGACGATTTAGAAAATATAAGATATGCCAAACGTAATGGTGACCGCTTTGACTTCCTGCCGGAAGCTTACTTTGGTCTCTTCCGGAGGAGTGGCGCTCCAGTCTTGTCCCGTGACATCAACAAAATCAGCCTTTGCGCCCATATAATCACCATAGAGGTTAAAGCTGTATTTTTCGGTACGATATTGAAATCCTGCTCCTGCCGACCATGCAAAGGCTATCGACTTGTTTACATATTGGTAATATTCGAGGTCGCTTTGATCGACGTTGGAGGTACCTGTTACCGTGTATTCAGGACTGTAAACGCCAATACCGCCAATTTTACCTCTCATCATAAACGAAAACGATTCGCCAAAGGGGATTCTGATAAATGGCCCCACCATAATACCACCGATATTCCATGGTCGGGTGGCCGTAACATTTAGATCGGCATCTGTTTTTGTGCTTAATGAGTCGGCCAGGGCAAGTTGATCGACGTTGTTGTAGCCAAACATAAAATCGGCCTGAAGGCCAAAATTGTGGGTTAGCCTGTGTTCGTAAACCATGCGCATGATCAAACCGGTTTTGGCAAATCCGGGGTATGAGGTGGATGAATCGTTAAAGAGGTTCGCATCGTAAGAAGCATAGTTTGACAGAGGTAGGGAGGCTCCCAGCTCCAGCCCTAACGAGGAGCGCCGGGTACTTTGTCCGAAAGTTATTACTGAGATTAAGAGGGTAACAATTAATAATCGTGTTTTCATTTTCTTTTATTTAATTGAAGAGAACTCTGTTTGTGTCGTTAATTCGCTATTTAATATTTACAAAGGTATTAACTTCTTCAATGTTAAGGTTACTCCAAATCAATATTTAATTGCCTCGACCACATTATTGTTTCATCTTTTTGACGTGTAAGCTGGCCGTTATCCAGTAACCACTGAATAACGGATAATACTTTGTCCTCTTCAAAGTTTTCGAGGCCCGAAACAATGCTGTACAGGTGCTTGCTTTCGGTACCTAAAAATTCTTTCAGGTGCGATACAATGTTTGTTATCTCCACGTCGTTAAGCTCGGTTCTTGACTGTTTTCGGCATACATCGCAAATACCACAACGGTGACTGGTTTTTTCGCCAAAATAGTGTAGCAGCTGGATGCTTCGGCATTGCAAACCGGAGGTGATAAAATCGAGCAAAGCTTGCAGGCGCCGGCCGGCAGCCTTTTTGCGCAGGTCGTAGTTTTCTTTCGATAGTTGCAGGTAATCGGCATCAAGTCGTTCGTAAACAAAAATAAGCTGAGGTTTTCGTTTAACAGGTATGTACGACAGAACTTTTTTCTTGCTTAAGCCGGTTAACATCTCCACTATCTTTTTTGAGTCGATGCCGGCACGTTTGGCTAAAAGATTTTCGTTGATATTGATGTAGTCGCTAAAGATACCGGCATAGGAGCGGAGAATCTCTTTTACCAGATGGTCTTCGTAAGGATTTTCAACCATAAAGCGATAGAGTTCACTTTTGTTCATGGAAACCTTAAGTTTTGAGTAGCGGCCGGAAGATTCGCTGTAGATAAGCAGCCCCTCTTTTTCAAGGAGCTTGATGGCACTGTAGGTTTCCAAAAGATCGAACTCATACTGTCTGCAAAAATGGCTAATATCAAAATCGAATCCGGTATTTTCGCCACTGCCTACCGGGATGTTGAAATAGTTTCCCAGCTGATTGTATATTTTTCGAATGGTTTTGATGGGAGGGAACGAGGCTTCAAACCGTTTTTTTGCATCGGTGATATCACGATTGTTATAAAGCAGCGATGCCCAGGCCGGTTTTAAATCACGTCCGCCTCGCCCGGCTTCCTGGAAATAGGATTCGATGCTGTCGGGCAGGTCGTAGTGTATTACCTGCCTTACATCCGGTTTGTCGATGCCCATTCCAAAAGCGTTGGTAGAAACCATTACCCTTACCTTTCCCGATGCCCATGTTCGTTGTCGGCGTGTGCGGGTGGCGGCATCGAGCCCGGCATGATAATAGGTGGCTGAAAAACCGTTTTTGTAAATAATTTCAGCCAGGTCGCGGGTTTTACGACGGCTTCGCACATAAACAATGGTAGAGCCTTTCCCTTTTTTTAGCAGTGCCAGCAACCGGCCTGTTTTGTCGTTTTCTTTAAAGATGTTATAGGAAAGGTTTTTTCGCTCAAACCCTGCCTTTATAATATGAGGTGTTTTAAACCGGAGTTTTTCCATGATGTCAATCACCGTTTCGGGTGTGGCGGTAGCCGTGAGTGCCAGCACCGGGATGTCGGGAAAAAAATCTCTGATTTCGGCAATCTTCAGGTAGGTAGGCCTGAAATCGTAACCCCATTGTGAAATGCAATGAGCCTCGTCAACGGTAATCAGATTCACGTTGAGGCGCGCAATAAAATCGCGAAAGTTATCGGTCGTAAGACGTTCGGGCGAAAGGTAAAGAAACTTATACCTGCCATGCAAACAGCCTGATGCAATGGCGTCCACTTCGTCGCGAAACATACCCGAATAGATGGCTGTAGCCGGAATGCCCAGTTCTTTTAAATGATGAACCTGATCGCGCATCAAGGCAATTAAAGGTGTTATCACCAAACAGATCCCCTCATTAACCATAGCCGGCACCTGAAAAGTAAGCGATTTGCCTCCTCCCGTGGGCATCAAGGCAAGGGTGTCGCGGCCGTTCAAAACAGCATCAATAATCTCTTCCTGCTTTGGACGAAATCGGGAATAGCCCCAATATCTTGTTAATATTTTTCTCGATGCTTCACTCATAATGATGAATCTAAGATAAACCTTTTTTTGAAACCTTACGGCTATAACGGAAGTGAAATATTATAAGCAATTGACTATGCTGTAGTCGAATTCAAAGATAATCAGTATTTTATTTGCTGTCGTGGATAGTGGTTCAGGGAAATAAAACAGCGGTATATATCGAAAAGTAAAAATTACCGGTCTCAATAGCGCCATGTACTTTATTAAGGTAGATACAGGGTTGGGGGTTATAACGAGAAAAATGGTTAAACAAGATTAGTTAGAGACGGAAGTAAATAAGGCATTGTTGCATGATTATAACCTTATATTAATATTAAGAATCTATAGGCGGCCGGAAGCCATGCCTGGCAGCCACGGATGGCAAACCGGCCGGCAGGTTTTCTATTAGCTTTTTTTCGTAAAATATGGATTTCGGAAATCGTAAATGGAATTTAGCTTTTAAACTATTGCTTTATTAAGCATCAACCTTTACTTTGATTTCGAGCGATATTTTATTACTTTTGTGGTAACACAATCTATTAAGTTATGAAACCTCATCACTTTAGCTCCAGCGAATCAATTTATACTTTGGTACTGTCGCGGTTTGTTTCTTTCGCGGCTTTTTTAATGACTATTATATTGCCATTAAATATAGCGGCACAGCAAACCTATTACACTGTTGAAATAACCGTAACCGGTTGTCTGGACACCCTGTTACCAGGCACACAGGTTACCTTAACCAATTACTCAACACCACCTAACGGTGACACTACCTCTCGTTTTAGCGTTTGTGATTCCGCTAGTGTTGCTTTTTTCGACAGTATTGTGGCAGGAACATGGGATTTGAAAGCTTATTATCCTGAGTATGAATGGTATGAAGACAGCAGTGTAGTTATCAATGGTAATTATACAACTACCATACATTTATTGCCTGTTGCTTTTCCGCCCCGTCGATTTAAGGTAGATACGTTAACATCCATTGCAACCTGGATTCCTCCCGTTAGGGAAGCATTGCCGTATCAAGATTTTGAAGATACTCTTTTTCCACCGCCGGGATGGCAAAATTTTAATATTACTTATGGTACTTCTGTTTGGTGGAGAGACAATCATGGCAGTGAAGGCTTTCTTATACCCCCGGGCGATGGGTATTATGCCGAGGCAAACAGTAATTCTCCAATAGGAGGCTCTAATGGAAATGTTAATGCCTATTTAGTTACGCCTTCAGTCGATTTAAGGGCACACGACAATTACGAGCTAAAATTTAGATCTTATTTTGATGGAAGCTATGGACAACTTGCAACTGTTGAATACAGTATCGATTCAGGTGATATATGGGAATTACTTTATAATGTTATTCCGAATACAAAGTGGGTTTACGAAACCATTGACCTGTCAAATTTTTCCGGTTCAAATGGTGAACAA
>CAZKGB010000126.1:0-7291 GCA_964551935.1 uncultured Lentimicrobiaceae bacterium
CAAACCTTGAACCTCTTTGGAGTGCCTAAAGTTGGGAGTCCATCGAAAACAAGAAAAAACAACCTTAAATGTACGATTTACTATGACGATATCCGATATCCTATTTGATGAGTTTTGCGTAACTGAAGACGGATTAGATTTAAACATCCCGTCAATCAATAAGCTGCCCTTTCAGGGCGACATCTCTTCTTGTTGCATTAGGAGGCGTTGCCATCCTATTATTATAAGCCGGGCTTTCAGCCCGCATTAAAAAAAACATAAGCCAACGATTGACTGAATAAAAACATCGTTTGAAAAACCAGCCATCCGATTTTTTCTAATAAAAATACAACCCTGTCATTTTCCCGGAGGTGCAGGCTGAAAGCCCAAATGATAACCGGTCCGGCGACAACGTCCCGGACTAGTTTATTGAAGGATAAAGTGCCGCCCTGAAAGGGCAGCATTGATTTGAGATTAATGGATCCTGTTCCCCCCGGAAAGATATCCTGACACCAAAAACAAAAACCCGAAAACCTCGTCAGAGGTTCGGGTTCTTATGATTGTACAGAAATCCCTAAACGGGATCAACATGGTTAATCTTCCTTTGAATTAATATTTCAAAAGTTCGATGGCCGCTTTCTTAATCTTTTCCGTATTAGGCAATATAGCCTTCTCCAAAATGCGGTTAAACCCGATGGGTGTGAAAGTAGCTCCCAACCGTTTTACCGGAGCATCCAGATTCTGAAATGCTTTTTCAGTAATAAGAGCAGCCACTTCGCCACCAAAACCACTAAAAACCTTGTCTTCGTGAACCACCATAACGCGGCTTGTTTTAGCAACCGTTTTTAAAATGGCCTCTTCGTCTAACGGCACTAAAGAACGCAAGTCAAGCACTTCAATTGATTTTCCTGTCTCTTTTTCAATTTCATCTGTAGCCGCAATGCTCATGGGTAGGGTGTTGCCATAGGTGATAATCGACATGTCGGTACCTTCGCGCCTAAGGCGAGCTTTACCGAAAGGCACTTCAAAGTCATCAGGCACTACTGCTTCACCGGCCGGGTCGTTATAAAGGGCTTTGGGTTCAAGGTATAGCGTTAACCCTTTAGATCGAATAGCAGTACGAAGCAATCCTGCTGCATCATCAGCATAAGTTGGATAAACAACCCTGATTCCCGGGAAACTGGTAAGCACCGATTCGATGGTTTGAGAGTGATACAGCCCACCTCCGATATAGCCACCCGAAGCTAATCGAATGGTAACATTGGGTGCAAATTTTCCATTACTACGCCAGTAGTCGTGCGAGCTGTCAACCAGCTGTTCCATGGCAGGCCAAAAGTAATCGGCAAACTCGGCTCCTTCAACAATAACCCGGATATTTTCATTATAACGTGTCATGCCGTTGGCAGTACCTAAAATAAAATCTTCAGCTATCGGGGCATTGAAAACACGCGTTTTGCCAAACTCTTGCTGCATCCCTTTTGAAACATTAAAAATTCCGCCCTTATCTTTGTTAGCCATATCCTGACCATATAAAAAGGTGTCGGGGTTGTGCCTGAATTCAGCTTTTAAAGTTTGGTTCAGTGCCTGTATTAGTTTTAGTTTCTCGCCTTTGGTTCCATCATGAAGCCCTTCGGGATATTTTTCAGCCCGATAAGGTTCGGGAACTACAAAATCGTAAATCGAATTCGGATCGGGATTGGCAGCTTTAAGTGCTTTTTTATGGGCTGCCGAGATAGTTTTCTTTGCTTGCAGGTCGATGGCATTAAGCTCCTCTTCGGAAAATTGACCGGAGTGCAACAACTGGATACGAAACCTTGTTAACGGGTCGCTTAACGTAACGCAATGACGTTCGTTTTCATCACGATAAAGTTCATGACGGTCGGAGTTGGAGTGTGAATGAATTCGCAGACAGTTGGCATGCACAATAACAGGTTCGTTGTTCTCCAAGGCATGTTTCTTAGCTTCAAACATGGTGTTCATGGAGTCGAAAATGTTTTTTCCATCGCAATACATAATCTTGAGATTCTTAATCCCTCTAAAGTTTTCAGCAGCCCGGCGGTTAGCCGACTGATCTTTTTGCGGGACCGAGATGCCGTACTGGTTATCCTGAAAAACAAAAATAACCGGAAGTTTTTCTTTGGATGCCCCGTTGATGGCTTCAAAAACATATCCTTCAGAAGTGGATGATTCGCCCTGCGAGCTAATAGCTACACCACCACCCTCGTAAACCTTGATTGATCGAGCCACGCCCACCGCGTGCAGCGTATGATTACCCGTTGCCGATGACACATTTTGAATGTGCCACTCCGGCTTGGCAAAGTGATTCGACATGTGACGCCCGCCACTGGAAGGATCATCGGCTTTGGAAATACCATTCAGAATAATCTCCTCTGCCGTCATACCCGCCGAAATAGCTGTCAGCATATCACGATAATACGGAAACAAAAAATCCTTCTCCCTGTCGAAATGCTGCCCGATGGCCAGCTGTATTCCATCATGGCCTGCATAAGGTGCATGGTACGACCAGCCTAATGCCTGCTTCAGGTAGTTGGGGGCCTTCTCATCAAGCTGACGTCCAAGCGTAAGCAACGAGTACCATTTGCTTAAGGTTAATTTGTCTGTATTGTCTAACGTATATTTTCTTTTACTGTTCATGTAAATTTCCTTTTCATATTTGGACTGCAAAAATACAATTTCTTTATTGTAATCTGTATTAATTCTAAATAAAAATAAAATTAACAAGGAAACGGGAATTACAAAACATTGAATTATTAAAAGGAAATGTGTATTTTTACAAGCATTACTATCAAAAGATTATGCCCTATGAGTACAACCGTAAAAAGAAGCAACATTTATTTCAATCCGGATTCGGCACGCATTATTGCCCGGTTTTTCTTTCCAGGCCCTGAGTCGAGAGTTATTTCCATCGTTGACAAACTTCTTAAAATGCCTGAAAAAATGGCCAGTTTGGTTTTAAATCAAACGCTTCGGGAGTTCTCATCGCGACACCGCAACATATCGTCGGTTTTCACACGCCATTATGAACGGGTTTGTGATATTATGAGAGGTAAAATTGAAGGGCTGACGGATGCTTCCAATATTAAGAAACTGTTGATTGGTGCCTATTTTACCAGTGAGTATTCCATCGAGAGTGCCGCCTTTTTTAACCCTTCCATGGTGGAAGACCCTGACCAAACAGGCTTGCAAGAGGGACAAAAGCGCGTAATTATTAGTTTTAGGGCAACCGGCGAAGGACATATCTCTTCCATCGTGTTTAGAGGAGGTGTTTTGGATAAGGAAAACAAGCTTACCATGTTGCCGCGTGGCACATTAGTTAACGAAGCCGACAAAATTAAAAATGTAGTTTACCAAAAGGAACGCTTTATCAGTAAGCTTACCGACATGGATATAGAAGAGAGTATTGTGCATGCCGTAATGGACAAACTCCGGTTTGAGTTCGACTACAATGAGCTTAACAACGCCATCGATCAGGTGATTCACGAAATCAATCCAAGCCACCATCAACATGATATGATTCAATCGATTCGCTACCTTGCCGATTCGCACTATTCCATAACTTTTTCGTACGACACCTCTATTTCGGAGAGGGTTATCTTCCCTATTGCTTCGGCAGAGAGCAACGGTATTGAAGACGCCCGTTTTGTAAAATTTACCGAAGACAATGGCAGCGTTACTTATTACGCAACCTACACGGCATACAACGGACGAACCATCATGCCAAAGCTTATCGAAACCAAAGATTTTTATCACTTTAAGTTTATGCCTATTTATGGCGACAATGCTCAAAACAAAGGAATGGCGCTTTTTCCACGAAAGATTAACGGAAAATACGCCATGCTTTCGAGGTTGGATGGCATTAATAACTACGTGATGTTTTCCGACGACATCAACTTGTGGCATGATGTAAAAAAGATTCAGGAGCCGAAATTCCCCTGGGAGTTTATTCAGGTGGGCAACAGTGGTTCACCCATCGAAACAGAGTATGGTTGGCTGGTGATTACCCACGGGGTGGGAACCATGCGAAAGTACAGTCTGGGCGCGTTGTTACTCGATTTAGAGGATCCTACAAAAATTATCGGACAGCTGGCGGAGCCTTTGCTCTCGCCCAACGAAACCGAACGCGAAGGCTATGTGCCTAACGTGGTTTACTCGTGTGGATCCATCATCAATAATGATGAGTTGATATTACCCTATGCTGCTTCCGATACAACCTCCACCTACGCCACTATTCCGTTGCAGGAGTTACTTAACAGACTGATTCCTTCGGATTTTGCGCGAGGAAAATCGAAAGAGAAATCAAAAGGAAAAATTCTTGTGGTTGAGGATGAACCCATCAATCAGCGCATGGTTGAAGGTATTTTGAAATCGGCAGGTTACGAAGTAAGGGTAGCACCCGATGGCATTGTAGCCATGACCGAAATTATCAAAGAAAAATTTGACCTTGTTTTAACCGATATTGCCATGCCCAACCTTGACGGGTACCAGCTACTCGAATACATCAAGCAAAACAATATTGACGTTCCGGTAGCTTTTATGACCGGCTATACCAGCGAAAAGGAAGAACTGAAAGGTCTTAAAATGGGTGCGGTAGAGTATTTTAGAAAACCCATCGATCGTGAAATATTAAAGGTTAAGCTGGATAAAATATTGGAAGCTAACGGGTAGAGCACATAGTGTCTGAAATTCATTTTCGTTGGCATCCTTCCGTTAACAACATAACAAGGTATCAGGTGTGTAGTGTTGATACACTGCAACACCTAAAAAAACAGGAAGTGCACTGTGAAAGAATCAATTGCTCATAAATTTGGCATTCTTAAATTCTGTATATCGTTCTTAAATGGTTTGAAGCTAATCAATATCCTTTGATTCCTGTGTTTTAAAATAAGGCTCTGCAATAAGCCGGGCCATCAGGTAGGTAATGTTGCTTTCCGCCCCCTGGTTTAAATTTACTTCAAACTCTTCCATTCCGTCGTACACGCCCTTATTTTGAGAGTCGTACAAAGGAATATTCAGGTCGTTTTCGCCAAAGAACCATAAAAAAGATTTTTTAAGCATCTCTATTGATCTGTCCTCTTTCAGGGTTTCATACCGGGCATCGTATAGTAAAACCATAGCTGCCGCGTCGAGGGGTTGCTGCCCCACATCCGATTTATGTTTTGTGTTGCCACTCCAGGTTTTGTTACCCACCAGCGAAAGGCGGCCGTTATCGAAACAGATATCCTCAATAAAAGCAGTTGCTTCGTTGGCAATATTCAGGTATCGGTCGTTGTGGGTAATTTGATAAGCCCGATACAACGCAGCAGGAAGCAAGCCGTTGTCGTAAGTAATTTCGGTATCGAACCAGTTCCATCGTGAGATGCTATGTTTTTCGTAATGCTGACAAAGTTTATCGGCGAGCATGGTTAGCTTCGCTATTTGTTCTATCTGATCAGGAAATTTCCGGATGTAATGAAAAAATCCAAAAATGGTGTTGGCAAGGCCTCTTGAATGGTTAAGATGTTCAATATTTCGGATGGAAGAGTGAAACAGTTCATGGGCAACTCTGAAAATGCTGTCGTTGCGGGTGTTCTGAATTAAATATCCCAATGCCCATATTGTCCTGCCAAAGGTATCCTCCGAAAGTTTGGCATCGATAACCTGGTTGTAATATGAAAGCAGATTGTTAACCATACCGTCTTCCCGGTGCATCAAAAGCATAAACGACAGGTATTTTACCAGATAGTCACCATATTTCTCTTCATGAAACCGGCTCAGTGCCATCTGCGAAACCAAAATGGCTCTGGCATTATCATCGAGGCTGTACCCTTCTTTGTAAAAGGGAACAATTCCCTGAGCATGTTGCAAAATTCCCATTTGGGAGGTAAGCCTTTCGATGGCTTTGAAAGAGAATGGCGGTATTTTTGGTGTACTTTTAATCTCTTGCAGATACTGGATGGCGTTTTTTGTTACATTAAACAGTAACTGACGATACCTGCTTCCGATGAGAGGCCAGGTGCTTTGGGCACCATAACGTTTGGCTCTTTTTTTAAGCTCTTCCACAGCACTCTCATCATCAAGTAAGGAATTTAAAACAGAAGCCAGCTGTCTGTAATCATGAAAATCAAAAAACCTTCCCAGCCCATCGGACAGTGCCTCCTCAGCATGCCAATAAGGGGTTGACACCACGGCTAACCCGGCGCCCAACGCGTACGAAAGTGTTCCACTTGTAATTTGTTCTTTGTTTAAATAGGGAGTTACGTATAGGTCGGCAAACGACAAAGCACCGGCAAGATCTTTCTCGCTGACGTAGTGATTCAAAAACTCAACATGATTTTCCAGGTTTAACTGCCTGGTTATTTTTACCAGGTTCTCCCTGTACTCTTCACCATGTTCCTTCACCACGTTGGGATGGGTTTTACCCAAAACCACGTATAAAACGTCAGGATGTTTTTCAACAACCATGGGTAACGCCCGAATGACCGTTTCAATTCCCTTATTGCGATTTAATAATCCAAAAGTTATAATAACTTTTCGATTTACCCATTTTTCGGGTTTAACAGGCTTCGGCTTTAAAAGCTCTTCAAAAACAGGAATACCGTGTTCGATTACCTTAATTTTTTTGACATCTACATCAAAAACATTTTCAAGCATCGGTACAGCCCTGTTGCACATAACGACAATTCTGGATGAGTATCCGGCAATCGCTTTTAGTACCTCTCGCTGATGGTAATTAGGATGCTCCAATACGGTGTGAAAAGTAGAAACTAAAGGAATTTTCAAAGCTCTTAACAGTTCCAGAATTAAAATACCGCTATTACCTCCAAAAATTCCATACTCGTGTTGCAGCAAACAAAGGGAGGCTCCCGATTCGTTGATGTAATTGGCAGCCTTTAAATATGATTTTTTATCGTTTTCGTTAATAATTCGCTTTACAATTCCCGGGTAATCGTATTGTTTGTCGGCATCGTTCATGGCAATAACCTCTACCTGAACGTTATCTCCGCCCTCCTGAACTCCTGAAAGAATAGCATTAACAAGGTTTTCTGTAAAAGTCGCGATACCACATTTGCGCGGAGGATAATTTCCAACTACTACTATCTTCATATAAACTTTTTTTATATTTTTTGTTTTTGCTTCAATTTTTTAAACTCATCTTTCAACTCCCGGGCTCTGGTACAGCTTTTTTGTTTGCGATAGTAACAAATGGCTTTGCGGTAAATTTTTGCTGTAAGTTTAGTATTTGTACAACTTTGATAAATAGGCAAATGACCTGATTTATTGAAATCAAGAATATGTTTCTTGTACTTTTCCT
>CAZKGB010000127.1:0-7274 GCA_964551935.1 uncultured Lentimicrobiaceae bacterium
GTTGTTTTACCCGTTCTGAAAGCTTAGTAACCATGAAAAATATTGATTCAAAAGGCCATGTTACCGGCCGCTCCATATACATCGACGATATTCCCGAACAGCAAGGCACACTGCATGGGGCAATCGTTATTTCACCCGTTGCCCATGGCCTTATCCGTAACATTGATTACGAGGAAGCAGCACGTACTTCGGGTGTGGTTCGTATTGTTACGGCTGCTGATATTCCCGGTGAAAACCAAATAGGCAGTATCGTGTTGGACGAGCAGCTGTTTGCCGACCCGGAGGTGCATTTTAAAGGCCAACCCATTGCCCTTATTCTTGCCACCGACCACGACACAGCCTGGCAGGCTGCGGAAAAAGTAATATTCGACATCGAAGAAAAAGAGGCTGTTACCGATCCCAGAGAAGCCACGAAAAACAAATCGTTTCTGGTACCTCCCCGCACCTTCCGACAGGGAGATATTGAAGAGGCATGGAGTAAGTGTGAGTATATCATAAAAGGCAGCGCGTCCAGTGCCGGACAGGAGCATCTTTACCTGGAAACGCAGGGAGCTTATGCACTTCCTTCGGAGAATGGAAACATTAAAATATTCTCTTCCACGCAGGGCCCTACTGCCGTTCAGAAAATTACTGCCCGTGTACTTGGTTACCCGATGCATAAAATTGAAGTTGACGTAAACCGACTTGGTGGCGGCTTTGGTGGAAAAGAGGATCAGGCAACTCCCTGGGCCGTGATGGCTTCGCTCGGAACTTATCTCACCAACAAAGCGGTAAAAATCATCTTGCCCCGCCACATCGATCTTATGGTAACCGGAAAGCGACACCCGTACGAGTACGACTTTACGATAGGATTGGACCAATCACTAAAGATTATCGCCTTCGAAGCCGACTACTTCCAAAACGGAGGAGCGGCTACCGACCTGTCGCCGGCCATTCTTGAACGAACCCTGTTTCACATAACCAATGCCTATTACATTCCCAATGTGAAGGGAACAGTTTACAGCGCCAAAACCAATTTACCTCCCAATACGGCTTTCAGAGGGTTTGGTGCACCTCAGGGCATGTTTTTAATGGAAACGGCCATTGCCAAAGCAGCCGAAGTGATTGGCGTCAGACCCGATGTTATTCAAAAGAAAAACCTTATCAGAATAGGAGAAACCTTTCCATACGGACAATCACCTGATGAAGATAATGCCGTAAAAGTCTGGAACCAATTTGACCGGGAGTTTAATATTTCGACGATAGAAAAATCGATTGAGCAGTTTAACGAAAAGAGTACTACCCTAAAAAAAGGATTCGCCCTCACCCCCATCTGTTTTGGGATATCGTTTACCAACCAATCGATGAATCAGGCGAGAGCGCTGGTACACATCTATCAGGATGGAAGCATCGGCATCAGTACCGGTGCCGTTGAAATGGGTCAGGGAGTAAACACCAAGATGATGCAGGTTGCTGCTGAAGTATTATCGGTAAAAGTTGAACGAGTAAAAATTGAAACCACCAACACCACGCGGGTTTCCAACACCTCCCCCACTGCTGCCAGTTCGGGCGCCGACCTCAATGGAAAAGCGCTGGAGATAGCATGTCACAGACTTAAGAAGCGATTAAATTTGGTGGCAGCAGAGGTTTTAAAAACCGATGTTAAAAATATTGAAATAAGGCAGGAAAAGATTTTAAATCATGGAAACCCAACTTCCTTAACCTGGGAAGAGCTTGTGATGGAAGCCCATTTGCAGCGTGTAGGCCTCACCGAAAACGGTCATTACGCCACGCCTGAAATACATTTTGACAAGGAACAGGAGAAGGGACATCCGTTTGCTTATCATGTGTTTGGCTTAGCCGGTATTACAGCTACTGTAGATGTTTTGCGGGGAACTTATGAAATTGACGAGGTAAATATTGTTCACGACTTTGGCAAATCGATGAACGAAATCATCGACCATGGCCAGGTTGAAGGGGCCGTGGTTCAGGGCATCGGCTGGGTAACCATCGAAGAACTTGTTTCGGATGAAAAAGGAAGGTTTTTATCGAACTCTCTATCAACCTACAAAGTACCCGATATATATTCCGCTCCCAAAAAAATATCCATCAGCGATTTAAAATCGGAAGGCAACGAGCGGGCTATTTTAAAATCCAAAGCGGTGGGTGAACCACCTTTTAATTATGGTATTGGTGCTTTTTTCGCCATTCAGGATGCCATGCGTGCTTTCAGGAAAAACTATCAACTAATCATGTCAGCTCCCATCACGCACGAAAAGGTGCTGCTTGGCTTGTATAATCATGAATGATTTTTGATACACTATTTTGGCACATCTGACTGAAGGATCATTCTTCTAATAACGGAAAGATTTTTACTGAAAGAGGCTAAATAACGAGAGAGTGATGGAATGAAGGGGGACGGAGTAATGGAATGGTGAGGTGATGGCGTTGTGGAACCAACATATGTCAGGACGATACAACTGTAATATTCGTTTTCACAGCGGCCAACAGTTTGGTATTGTTGATAACTTCCTAAATCAAAGCTTCCTGTAAAAAGTAAAATTTGTATTTTTGTATTAATCACATTACAAATAGTTATATAATTGAACGACAATGGGTAAGACCATCGCAATAACCAACCAAAAAGGGGGTGTTGGTAAAACAACCACCGCCATTAACCTGGCAGCAAGTTTGGCAGTATTAGAATACAAAACGCTGTTGGTGGATGCCGACCCTCAGGCCAACGCCACATCCGGTATTGGATTTGACCCGAAAAACATCAAAACCAGCATTTACGAATGCATCGTAGATGGGGTGGACACTAAAGATGTCATTCTCCAAACGTCAACCCCAAACCTGGATTTAATTCCGGCACACATCGATTTGGTGGGAGCAGAAATCGAGATCATCAACATGCCTAACCGCGAAAAGATGATGCGTAAGGCTATCGCCCCTGTTAAGGATGAATACGATTTCGTATTAATTGATTGTTCACCCTCGTTAGGCCTGCTTACAGTCAATTCACTCACGGCTGCCGATTCGGTTATTATTCCTGTACAGTGCGAATATTTTGCGCTGGAAGGATTAGGTAAATTACTCAACACCATCAAGATAGTACAAATGCAGTTAAACTCCGATTTGGATATTGAAGGAATATTGCTAACCATGTTTGATACCCGGTTAAGACTATCCCGCCAGGTGGTACAAGAGGTTAAAACCCATTTTCAGCAGATGGTGTTCGACACGATTATTAACCGGAATACCAAATTAGGGGAAGCACCCAGTTTTGGCTCCTCCATTATTATGCACGATGCCGATAGTACAGGCGCCATCAATTACCTGAACCTGGCAAGGGAAATTTTGCAAAAGAACAACCTTACGGTTCTGAAAAATAGTGAAAAAGAGATAAATTCCAATGAGTAAAAAGAAAAACACACAAGCGTTAGGAAGAGGACTTGATGCCATTTTAAAAAGTCCTGAAACAGACATTACCGCCGGTGATATCTCGGGAAATTTTGTTGCAGGAGCCATTGCCGAAATAGAAATAACCAAAATTGAAGCCAATCCTTTTCAACCCCGAACCGACTTTGATGAAATGATGCTTCGTGAGCTTTCCGATTCAATAAAAGCACAAGGAGTAATTCAACCTGTTACCATACGCAAACTGGGTTACGACAAGTATCAGCTTATTGCCGGTGAACGAAGATTCAGAGCTTCTAAAATGGCAGGACTGGAAAGAATTCCGGCTTTTATCAGGGTGGCCGACGACGAACAGATGCTTGAGATGGCACTTATCGAAAACGTTCACCGTCAGGATTTAAATGCCATCGAAGTGGCCATCAGCTATCAACGTTTAATGGATGAGCTTAACCTCACCCACGAGCAGCTTTCGGAAAAAGTAGGAAAAAACCGCTCTACCATCACCAACTTTATCCGGCTGTTGAAATTACCACCAACCGTGCAGGTATCTCTTCGCGACGGCCACATATCCATGGGGCATGCTCGTGCGTTGCTTTCGCTGGAAGATGAAACACAACAGAACCGCATTTTGAAAATGATTATTCAAAAAGGGTTGAGTGTTCGTCAGCTTGAAGCATTGGTTCGTGAAATGACCAACCCTTTACCCAAGGAAAAAAACAGTGCATCAGACACCACTCCGGAAAAATATCGTCACATTCCCGACCAACTTAGCAAAGTGTATGGCACCAAGGTAAATTTTAAACGCAACAATAACGGAAAGGGAAGCTTCGTTATCAATTTCAAGAATGATGACGAGTTGGAACGTATTCTTACGTTGTTAAAAAAATAAATCCTTATGCTTATCCACA
Organism: uncultured Lentimicrobiaceae bacterium; assembly: GCA_964551935.1. Lineage (GTDB taxonomy): Bacteria > Bacteroidota > Bacteroidia > Bacteroidales > F082 > B16-G9. The sequence goes on from CAZKGB010000127.1 coordinate 4,308, forward strand.
GTAGAAAATTAATACCGGCAGTATTCGCTGCGTTGCTTTTTCTGTGTGGGTTGACATTACCATATAAGAGTATCGCTCAGGAAAAAGCTTCAGACACGCTCTATTTGAATCATTCGCCTAAAAAAGCCACCTTGTGGGCTATCCTGCCCGGGGCAGGACAAATTTATAATAAAAAATACTGGAAACTCCCTATCGTTTACACCGGTTTTGGCGTGATCGGTTATTTTGCCATTACCAACCGAAACGAGTACCTCAAATACCACGATGCCTACATCTGTAGCGCCACCATGGGTGATCAATGCGACAACCCGTTGGCTCAAAAATACAACACCGAAGACCTAAAAACTATTCGTGATTATTATCGAAGAAATACCGAACTCTCATTCATTGTAGGAGTAGCCTGGTATATTTTGCAGATGGTAGATGCCGTGGTTGATGCACACCTTTACTATTGGGATGTGAGTGAGAACCTGTCGCTAAAAGTTGAGCCGGTGATAACACCCGTGTATGGCACACCATCAAATTTTCCAACTACTCAATCGCCGGTTAACGGCTTAAAGATTACGGTAAAGTTTTAGAGGTAAAGAAAATATTATGAAAAAACTAAAAATTGCCCTTTCAGGATACGGTAAAATGGGGAGAGAGGTGGAACGCACAGCGATATCCCGCCATCATGATGTTGTTGCCAGATTGGACAACATGCAGGATTGGAAAAGGTTTACAGATTCCAAAACAAAAGTCGATGTAGTTATTGACTTTAGTATGCCCTCGGTAGCTTTGGATGTATTCGCAACCTGTTTTAACCTTGGCATTCCGTTGGTAACCGGAACAACCGGCTGGTACGATCAAAAATCGATGGTTTTTAAAATGGCAGACGAAAAACAGGCGTCGTTTTTTTATGCTCCCAATTTTAGTATTGGCGTTAACCTTTTCTTTTACATAAACCGCAAACTGGCGGGTTTGATGAACACGGTTTCAGGGTATGATGTTTCTATTACCGAAACCCACCACATTCACAAGCTGGATGCCCCGAGTGGAACCGCCATCAAGGCTGCCAGCGATATTATTGATGAAACAGAAAACCTTACAGGGTGGTCTCCGGAGCTAAAACAATCCGGTAAGCTTCCGATTTATTCAATTCGGGAAGGAGAAGTAACGGGAACTCACGAAATAGTGTGGCAATCGGATGCCGATGAAATTATTTTAAAGCATGTAGCCAAAAATCGTTCCGGATTTGCTTTGGGAGCGGTTATGGCCGCCGAGTACATCCAAGGTAAAAAGGGAATATTTACCATGGAAAACATGCTCGACCTGAAATCACATTAGCAACAGCACGATTCCAATTAATATTTTTTTAACAGGGAAAAGACTCTTTTAAAAGAACCAATTATCCAATCTCTTCAAAAAATCCGGGGTACGATTTATGAACGGCCTCTCTGTTTTTAACCCGGATGGAACCGGAAGCCCAAAACAAGTTCATAATGCCACCGGCCATGGCAATGCGATGGTCGTTGTGGGAGTCGATGGTGCAGGGTATTGGCTCACTACCGGTTATAAGCATCAAATCGTTTTTTAGCATGATATCTATCCCCATTTTTTTAAACTCCTGTTTGATCGTTTCCGCGCGATTGCTCTCCTTGTGAGTAAGTCGCGATACTCCTTTAATAACACTGGTTCCTTTGCACCGGGAAGCCAGACATGCCAGAGGAGGAAAGAGATCAGGGCAATCGGTGGCATCAAACTCGAAGGCATTGAGCTCTTTTTTTCAACGATAACAGCATTGCTCGACCTCTTGACTTCTGCCCCCGCTTTTTCTAATGCAGAAACAATTTGGCGGTCGGCCTGGCTTGATTTCGTGTTTAGATTCATTACTTCAACACCTCCCTTGACCGCTCCCAGCACCAGAAAAAATGCTGCCCCGCTCCAGTCGCCCTCAATGTTATAACGGGCAGCCTTATATTGCTGATGTCCCTTAACCCTGAAAACCCTGTAATTTTCATTCTCCACCTCTACCCCAAAATGGTGCATAATGGACAAGGTCATATCAATGTAGGGTTTCGATTTAAGGTTGTCAACCAAAATGGTTGAGTCGCCTTTGAGCAGAGGCAGAGCCATCAGTAAACCGGTAAGGAGCTGTGAACTCAGCGAGCCGTCAATATGAACCGTACCGGGTTGTAGCGGACCTTGAATGGTGAGCGGCAGCAGTCCGTTGTCGGTTGCTACTTTAGCCCCCAGTTGCGAAAGAGCATCGGCAATTATCCCCACTGGCCGTGTTAATAACGAACCCTCTCCGGTAAAGGTAACTTTAGCACCATCCAGTGCCAAAACAGGACTAAACATTCTGATGCTTAAACCCGCTTCGCCGGCAGTATAGCTATCGGTTTTAAGATGCAGTCCTGAAGATTGTACCGTCAAGTCGCCATGGCTTTCCGAAAGTGTTGCCCCTAAGTTTTTAACAATCTCCGCAGCTGCCCTGCTGTCGTTGCTCCAGCTGACATTGGTAAGTACCGACGTTCCTCTGGCCAGTGATGCTATCGCTAATGCCCGTTGCAGGTAGCTCTTCGAAGCCGGCGCCACTATTTTTAAATCGTTAAACCTCATCATACATTAATACTTAAAACTTATTTTCCAACGCCTCCCAAAAATAGGGAGATGTTTCAACTCCCACTTTGGTATTATTCTTCGACATCTTTCGTGCCCTTCGTACCCATCAATACTCTTCGTACCCTTCGACAAGCTCAGGGTACGCGCGGCTCAGGGTGCGGCTCAGGCAACCGGTGGCTGAGCTTGTCGAAGCCACACTAGATAAAATATTACTTTGATTTAAAAATACAAAACATTCATATTCTTTGCTTTTGATATTCTTCGGGTCCATCGATATTTTTCGTGACCATCGACACCGTTCGCACCCTTCGACGAGCTCAGGGTACGGCTCAGGTAACCGGTGGCTGAGCTTGTCGAAGCCAC
>CAZKGB010000128.1:0-3881 GCA_964551935.1 uncultured Lentimicrobiaceae bacterium
ATTGGGAACATCGTAAATTAAACCTTTAAACTTCTAAACTTTTTAAATATCCGGTATTAACCCGTATCCGGTTACTTTCTTTTTAATGAAAATGAAAACGTGCTGCCTTTTCCTATTTTACTGGTAACCCATATCTCTCCATCGTTTTTTTCGACAAATTCTTTACAGAGAATTAATCCCAGCCCTGTTCCTTTTTCGTCTTCGGTTCCTGATTGCTTATAGGTTGTGTTTATTTTAAACAACCCTGGTAGTTTGTCGTCCGGAATCCCTACTCCCGTGTCGGAAATATGAACAATAATTTTGTTACTTTCTTCAGTAAGGTGGATAATTATTTCTCCTCCTCGTGGAGTAAACTTAACAGCATTTGAGACCAGGTTTCTGATTACGGTGGCAATCATATCACTATCGGCATAAACAAAAATTTCCTGATTAATTGCTGACCTGAGGATAATGTTTTTTGTTGAAGCACATTCGGCAGCAACCAGTAGTGTATTTTTTATTACTTCGTTCAAATCAAACTTTGTTTTGATGATGGTAATTTTTCCTGTTTGAATTTGCGACCACTCCAATAAATTATCAAGCAGGCTTTTAAGATGTTTGGATGAGCGGTTCATGTTTTCCAAGTAGGTTTTGGTTTTTTCTGCCGAAAATGAATTAAAGTGACGTGTAAGTACATCAGTAGTTGCATAAAGCACTCCTAATGGATTTTTCAGGTCGTGCGAAATGATAGAGAAAAATTTATCCTTTGTGTTATTCAGCTCCTCAAGATTGTTGTTCAAAATATGCAGATTTTCGTTGGCAGTGGTAAGTTCTTCGTTATAATCGTCGAGTTGCTTTTTTTGCTTATTAAGTAATCTGTTTGCCCTCTTTTTTTCGATGAACCGCTTGTAACCGATAATGGATATTATTACAAGAAAGAGTACAATGCCTGCAAGAATAACTTTAGTATATTGTCCTTTTTTTAGTTTCAAATCCTTAATGGCGTTTTGCTGATTCAATATTTGAATTTCCTGTTCCTTTTTGTGTGTTTCGTATTTTGTTTGAAGTTCGGTTATCTGTTTAAATTTTTTACTGTTAAAGATCTCATCTTTTAGTTTAAATTCTTTCGACTGATAATAAAATGCTTTTTCAAAGTTTTTCATCTTTTTGTAAACTTCGACATATATTCTGTAAGTTTCTGCCAACCGCGATTTAAACTGTTTTTTTTCGGAAATCTGTCCGGCTTTTTTCAAATATTCCAATGCAAGCTTGTAGTTATCGGCTTTGTTGTAAGCATCGGCAAGGTAATTATATGTAACCGTCAATCCCAAACTATCGTTATATTGTTTTTTAACTGCAAGCGATTGCTCAAAGTATTTGATGGCTAGTTGCAGATAATTTTTCTGAAGTTCGATTACCCCCAGATTATTGTATATTTTTCCCGACAACGTTTTATTATTTAGCTTTTTTGCAATTACTTCGGCTTTTTGGTAACAAGTTTTGGCTTTGTTTAACGAATCAAGATTTTTATATGTAATACCCAAGTTCAGATAGCAAGCCGCCAGATCGCGTTTATTATTTGATTGCTTAATATTCTGCATACATCTTAAAAGATAGCTTAACGATTTATCATACTCTTCAATTTGTTTATAAAGAATACCGGTGTTCATTAGCAGTAGGTAATAGTTTCTATTGTGAGGCATTTCGTCGTAATAGTTAAGGGCTTTAAGAAAATAGTTGATTGCCAGGGTGTAATCGCCTTTGGATTGATAAATTACACCAATATTTAGATGACTGAGTGCTATCCCTTTTTTATTATACTGTTCTTGATGAATGTTTAAAGCCAGATTCATATATTTTAATGCTTCATTAAAATTTCCTGTTTTGTGATAAATCGAACCAAGAGTGGAATAGGCTTTTGATAGCGGTATTAAGCTATCGGTTTTTTTAAAATAGCGGATACTCTGTTTTGTGTAATCAATTGCCTTTTCTGCATCAGACCGGATATAATTGGCATACCCCAAAATGCCGAGAAAAGTCGCTTTATAATATAGATTGCCTGCATCGGAAGCCTCCTTAAGACCTTTTTGGGAATAGTTAATGGCTTTTTCAGGGTCGGTTAGCAGGTAACCTGTTGCGATATCAGTGTAAGTTTGAAATCGTTCAACACCCGTAGTTGACGCTAAACATTGAATGAGACTGTCGTTATTCTTGCCAAATAACACTACTGTGTTCAGTAATAGTAAGACAACAAATGCCGATAATTGAATAGGTGTTTTCAATGTATAAATAAGTGTCAGGAATTGATAAGCATTTTATAACCAATTCCTCTTTCGTTAATTATTTGAATATTTTCATCAAGCTTCAAGAGCTTGCGTAATTTAGTAATATAAACATCAACACTTCGTGAGAGTCCTAAATCTTTACTCTCCCACACTTTTCTGTAAATGGTTTCTTTTGGAACCGTTTCGTTTTTGTTTTCGTATAATAATTTTAATAACTCAGCCTCTTTGTGCGATAAACTTGCATTTGAGTCAACATATTTAAGTTTTTGGGAGGGGTAATCAAAAAGATATTTTCCAATGAATAACACTGTACTTGTTTTTTTTTCATCCTTATGCATACGGTGTAATACTGATTTAATACGCATAAATACTTCATCAGGTAAAAAAGGTTTTCTTATATAATCATCGGCACCGAGGTTAAACCCTTTCATTACCGACTCTTTTTCTTTTTGTGCTGTTAAAAACAGGATAGGAATCTCTTTGTCGATATTTTTTATTTCCCGTGCCAGTGTAAATCCGTCTTTTCCCGGTAGTGAAACATCAAGTAAACACAAATCGATGGAGTTGTTTTTAAAGGTGTTAAACCCTTTCTCGGCATTGTCGTTATAAAAGATTTTATATCCCTTCGACTCTAAGAAGTCGGATAGTATGAGCCCCAAATACGGGTCATCCTCAACAAATAGTATTGAAATATTATCCATTTCAGCCTTGTATCTTATCGCAAACTTACAAAAAAACCGCGAATGCGCACAATTAATTGGCGCATCCGCGGAAGTTAATCAAAACATGCTATCAACAGGGTAAGTTGTCACCGTGTTGAATAGTCATGTTCCTTTGGTGCTTGCTATATGGAAGACTCAAGCACTATCTTTTTAAGGATAATTCCCTTATCAGTTACGATTCGTACAAAATAAATACCCCGTGGTTGGTAACCCAAATCAATTTTTAATTTGTAGCCCTTATGGTCGAATCGTTTGAGAATAACTCCGTCAAAGGTCATTATTTCTACCCTTTTGATGAATTCACCTTCAATGATAAACATGCCTTTGGTGGGATTGGGGTAGATTTTGATATTGTTTGTTTGAGTAACCGGCAGACCAGTAATAACTACCTGATAACAAGCCGAGGTATCAACACAAGTATCGTTATTAATCGTTACAGCATAGTAACCTGTTTGTTCGGGTACAAACATTTGTGCAGTTGCGCCGGGGATTGGCAGGTAGTTGTTTTCACAATCAACCCACTGATAAGTTACATTTGTTGCGTTTGATATTAAGGTGTCTCCGTTTACAGTTACCGATGTATCCAGTTCATACACATCAATTGTTGTTTCGATAATGGAATCGCAACCCAATATAGTATTCATATAACTTGTGTAAATAGTTTGTGTGGTGATGTTACTTTGTGTTGTTCCATCCGGGAAAGTATAGCTGTCACCGGGACAAATTGTGTCATATTCGTAAAGTGTGTATGTTGGATTTACGTAAATTGTTGTAAATATTATCGAATCACATCCCAATGTTGTATAAAGATAGCTTGTATAGAAAGTAGTGGTTACAATATTGGTTTGTGTAGTTCCATCCGGGAAAGTATAACTGTCGCCTGAACAGATAGTAT
>CAZKGB010000128.1:3981-7217 GCA_964551935.1 uncultured Lentimicrobiaceae bacterium
GATTCACATAAACAGTAGTTACAATAATCGAGTCACAGCCTGTAACAGTGGTCAGGTTGCTTGTATCGATAACCTGTGAAGTAATATTGGTTTGGGTGTTTCCATCGGGAAAAGTGTAGCTTCCACCCGAACAAACAGTATCGCTCACAGCAATGTTATAAACCGGATTTACATGAAGGGTTGTGATAATAATTGAATCACAACCGTTAATGGTTGTTAAGTTGCTTGTATCGATAACCTGCGAAGTGATATTGCTCTGGGTGCTTCCATCGGGAAAGGTGTAACTGCTGCCCGAGCAAACGGTATCGTTCACCGTTAAATTGTAAAGCGGATGCACAAATAAAAGTGCCGGTACCGTTGTGTCGCTTCCAAAAGCGTTGCTTACAACACATCTGAACAGGGTGCTGTCCAATGCTGTTTGTGTATTTGTAACAGTTAACGAATCGGTGGTAGCATTTCCGTAATTACCTCCATTGGTAATGTTCACATACCCGCTTCCGCTATTTTTTTGCCACTGCCATGTTACAGTTCCCTCCGAACCAACAGCAAAGAGCACCTGACCACCCTCACAGGAAGAAGCTTCCTGAGGTTGTTGTCTGATCAACGGCAGCACAAACTCGTAAGCACCCATATCAACGGTATCGTAAACAACCCTTGAGTTTCCGGCAAAGTCTTCCGAAACTCCTGAGGTATCGGTGGCTGTATTTGCTTTATTCATAACCGGTGAGTTTGGTAAAAGCGCGAAATCACCATTGACAGCATCGGCAAACAACGGATCGGCAACAATACTATCGAGACAATCGGCTCCCGAACCACTAAAGTCTGTAGTATTATTATAAAACCCATTGTTTCTTACATCTATATTTCCACTGCCATAGGTACGGAAAATGGCAAGCCCGTCGCTGTTTGGCTGCGTGGAACCATTGTGAGCGACAAACAGATTATTCCAGATGTTTCCGTATCTGAAATACAGACCGCTGCCCACCCCCGCACCGGTAGCGGAAGTAGTGTTTGCATTGGCATAAAAGGTGTTGTTGATAATTTTACTGTCAGCTCCGGAAAAAACTCCTCCACCAAGTCCTCCCTGCCCGTTTACCGTACTTGTGGAGACAACATTCCAGCTGATAATATTATTGATAATCTCACATTCGGCATGCGTGCAGATTCCACCGCCATAACAATTTCCGTTACCGTCAAATCCTCCGGTAACGGCAATATTCGATTTAATGAGATTATAATTAATTTTAACGTAGTTACAGTCCGAACTAATAAAAATACCACCGCCTTGTCCGCGGTAATCATTAGCTGCAATGTTTCCGGTAATATTGTTGTGAGTAATGGTACCTGTACAGTTGGTGTTACAATTAATACCCCCACCATAGTTTTTGTTATGGTGTCCGGCAAGATTATTTGATATTGTATTATTTTCAACGGTTAAGTTAATATGGCTAAAATAGACTCCCCCACCATCACCACTTATGTTTCCGCCAAGATTGTTGTCGATTACACTATTGGTAATAATGGCAGTTCCTTCTTTGCAATAGATGGCACCACCATATCCATGAAAATCGGTTGTTGCTTCATTGTACTGAAAATTACTGTTATCAACGGTAATGGCAACATAATTTGTGTAAATGGCACCACCATAACCGTCACCAAAATCGCTTCCCCAGTTATTTTGAAAATTACTGTTATAAATATAAATATGGGGGTCGCTACCTGACCATGAAGAACTGCCAATGCAGGCAATGGCTCCTCCAAATCCGTCGTTTGAACCTCCAAGGTTGTTGGTAAAAAAACAGTTCGTAATGGTAGGTTGGGCACCATCAACAGTAATTATTCCACCTCCAAAAAGTTTATGGTCGCTGTTAGCGACAAGCTTTCCGTTACCACCGGTAATCTTAATTCCTTTTAAAACGCAGTCGTTGGTAACATTGCTACCCGTAAACTTAAATACCCTGCTAAGGCTGTCGGCAGTAACAATACACTGGCTTGAATCGAAGGCAGCAGTACCAAACGAATTGTGTGTTCCGTCGTCGGAAATTATTTTACGGTCGCTGTCGATAATAATTTGCGAAATGATGTGATAAGTACCGTATTTTATCATAATGGTATCACCAGCAGATGAAATATCAATGGCCGACTGGATATATTTTTTTGCCGTTGCCCAGGTTGCTCCACCTCCATTATCATTGGGTTTGGAGTCATCCACATAAAAAACATGAGTGGGCAGCAGAACAGCAGAATCAATTGTTGAATACTGGCTTTCTCCCGTAACTGAATCTTTGTAAGCACTTACTCTGAAATAGTGTGTTTGGTTGGGCAACAGTCCCGTTACATCATACGTAAGTACATTGCCCACATCCAGATTATTGGTTTCGGGGGATGAAAAATCGCTGTTGTTGTCAACATCCAGATAATATTTAGTTGGTGTCCCTCCAAAGGGCGGAGGAGTCCAGTTGGCAGTAAATCCATCCTGCAAAAGATTGGTTGCGCTTATTGTATCGGGCCTGAGCAGGGCATACGATTCAACCCAGTCATCGGTTGTGTTCATGTTGGTAAGTGTACCGTCAAGGTTGTTGGCGGTTTCATCGGGGAGGGTGGTATTGCCTGCGGCCTGATCGAAACGATAGTAGGCTACCAATCCTGTTGTTGACGGCGCAATGGTGTCGTTCATGCCGTTATTGATTTGACTTTGGGTACGGGCTACATTCCACACACGAACTTCATCAATTTTTCCCTCAAAACTGCACCAGTTGTGAAACTCGTGTTTACCGATGTATAAATCTTCGGTATTGGAATTTATATAACCGGTAATGGCAAGCGAATCTTTTAATTCACCATTCATGTATATGCGCATCATGCTGCCGTCGTATGTTCCGGCAATATGGGTCCACCGGTTTAACGGTGCACCTCCGGAGGCTCTTACGCTATGGATTACGCCGCTGATGGAAATGCAAAAATCAACATTTTCGAGTCCATCGTTATCGTTGGTTAAATTCAGCGTATAGATAATCCACGGGTAGTCATCGGAACTCCAGTGTTTGGTAACAATTCTGTCCCAGTCGTGATATCCCGTAGGGTTAATCCATGCCTCCAGTGTAAGATTATCGGTAATGTGAAGCAATGGATTGTCGGAAACAATAACACAATCATCGTTTCCGTCGAAGTCGAGGGCATTGCCCGGTGGAGTGGTTGTTTGTGCTTTAAGCTGCAATGTTAAAAGCACAAATAAA
>CAZKGB010000129.1:0-7206 GCA_964551935.1 uncultured Lentimicrobiaceae bacterium
AAAATTACCACATCGCATACAAAAGAGTTGGGTATAACCTGAAAAATCAATCATTAAAATTAGTTGGTGTTTCCTACATTCCTACCGATTCATTTCTTGACAGCTTATCTGCCACCGGATATAGTTTTGTTGTTCCTGAAATATATTTGGGGAAATTGACGGTTTCGGGAATCGATCAAAAAAACGCCTTAATAAACAAGGTTGTTGACCTCAAAAAGATTAGGATAAAAAATCTTGAGGTTAAGCTGTGGAAAATTGAAGGAAAAGCTAAAAAGTCAAACCGGGCGTCACAAAATCTGTTTCCCGATTCAATTCAGCTAAACGGATTAACAAGCCTGTCGGTTCATCAGTTCATCATCGAAAAAAGCAAAGTTGAGCTTATCAACCGAAAATCTAATAAAAAAATAGTTGCCAATGATGAAATTTCGGCAAACTTAAGTGATATCAAACTTATCACAACAGGCTACGGCAACGGTTATTTAAAACCGGTAATTGCGGATGCTACCCTGCAGGTTGATAACAATATTTTTTACACCCCCGATAATTTGTATAAAATAGCGGTAAAAAGGCTTACCATAAACCTTCACGATAAAGAAGTATTTATAAACACCCTTCGCTATCAACCACTTTATTCAAAAAAGAATTTCGTCAAGCATATTCAGTTTCAGAAGGAGCGATACGACTTTGTTTTAAAAAGAGTTAAGTTTTCGTTGCCCGACATCAAAGCTTTTATCAACAGCAACAAGCTTACAATACCTTTTGTTGAAGTAAGCAACGCCAATATTAGCATCTATCGCGACAAGCGGGTTCCTTTTGATCACAGTAAACGGCCTTTACTCCCCAATCAGGCTATTAAAAAAATGGCCTTGCAGTTAAAAGTTGACACGATATCCATTAAAAACTCGGCCTTTAATTATGAGGAGGTTACCGACAGAAGCAGTCAACCACTACTGGTTAATTTTAAAGACCTCTCGGTGGAGATATCGAACCTGTCGAACCTCAAAAACCGCACTTATCAAGAGAGCAAAATGAGAGTGGATGTAAAGGGTAAACTGATGGGAAAAGCCCCTTTCGATATGCAAATTATTTTTCCTTTAAAGGCTCGTAACGACACCTTTGTTTTCAGCGGCACCGTTTATGGAAAAGTTCCTTTAAAAGTGTTTAACAAGGCAACTTTCCCGGCGGCCGGAATTAACTTTAACCGCGGCGTACTAAATAAATTAACCTTTAAAGGAGGCGCAAATCCATACCACTCGAAAGGTACGCTAACCCTTTTGTATAACGATGTAAAGTTAGATGTTGTCAGAAAGGATAAAAAGCAGAGCAGCAAGTTTTTAAGCTGGGGCGCCACTACCGTAATCCGAAAAGACAACCCCGCTCAGGGAAAACCTCCAAAGAGAGCCATTATGGTTTGTGACCGGAACATGGAAAAAGGCTTTGGAAACTTTTTATGGAAAACTGTTTTTAGTGGATTAAAAAGTACTTTTATTGGGGGTAAAAAGTCGTTTGTGCAGCCTGCCAAAACTTCGTCAGGCAGCAAAAAGAAGAAGCGAAGTAAAAAGAAACGGTAAATTATATTTACTCCATACATTGTTTTTGCCCTTGAATAATAACATTAACCGTTTCGTTGGCACAATTTACCGCAAGCAAAACATTGTGGGCATCCCCCTTATTTGGTGATTTGCTCCAGGTTCGCTTTTAAAGAATCTTAGAAAAAAAATGTACATTTGGCAAAAATTTCAAAATAACAATTATGGGATTATTAGAAGGAAAAACAGCTTTAATAACGGGAGCTGCCCGTGGAATAGGCAAAGCCATCGCCATTAAATTTGCCACCGAAGGAGCCAACATTGCATTCAGCGATTTGAATCGTGATGAACACATGGAAACCACCGAAAAAGAGTTACAGGCTCTTGGCGTTCAGGCAAAAGGATACGCCTCTAACGCTGCCTCGTTTGAAGGAAGTCAGGAGTTGTCGGATGCTATTATGAAAGATTTCGGTCGCATTGACATTTTGGTCAACAATGCCGGAATTACCAAAGATAATTTATTGCTACGGATGTCGGAACAGGATTGGGATGCTGTTTTAACCGTTAACCTAAAATCGGTTTTTAACCTTACCAAAGCGGTTATGCGTGTAATGATGAAACAAAAAGGCGGATCGATTATTAACATGAGTTCGGTAGTTGGTGTTAACGGCAATGCAGGACAGGCTAACTATTCGGCCTCTAAAGCCGGGATGATTGGTTTTACTAAATCGGTTGCGCAGGAGCTTGGCTCGCGTAACATCCGTTGCAATGCCATCGCCCCGGGGTTTATCGAAACCGAAATGACCCACAAACTTCCTGACGATGTTCGCGAAGCATGGATTAAAACCATCCCGCTTCGCCGTTCGGGAAAACCGGAAGATGTTGCTAACGTGGCTACTTTCCTGGCTTCCGAGCTGTCTTCGTACGTGAGTGGCCAGGTTATCAATGTATGTGGCGGAATGAGTACTTAGTTGAAAAATGATTAACAAAAGTGTTCGTTATCTTCCTTATTATCTATTCGAATAATTATCTTTGTTGATTATTATGAATTCACCCTTTTTATTTGACACAAAAACTGTCAATTATATTATTGGCGACGGAGCCTTGGAACAAGCCGCGAAGCTGTTTTCTCAATATCCTTCCGTTTTTATTTTAATGGATGAAAACGTTGAGAAGTATTGTTTGGAGGTGTTAATGAACAAGCTTCCCGATATTAAAGTGCGCGGGTACATTAAAATCCCCTCCGGCGAAAGCAGCAAAAGCATCGAACATGCTGTTCATATATGGGAAAGTCTTACAAACATGGACGCCAGTCGCGATTCACTTCTTATCAATCTGGGAGGTGGCGTTGTGAGCGACATAGGCGGGTTTTGTGCTTCAACCTTTAAACGAGGGTTACCATTCATAAACATTCCCACCACCCTTCTTGCTCAGGTTGACGCCTCAATAGGAGGCAAAACCGGTATCGATTTTCTTTCTTTCAAAAACCAGGTTGGTTTGTTTGTCGACCCTAAAGCCGTTGTTATCGACCCGGTGTTTTTAAAAACCCTGGAATACAAGTATTGGCAATCGGGATTTGCCGAAGTTACCAAGCATGCTCTTATTATGGATAAAGAGCTATGGAAATTACTGGGTAACCGGAAATTTACCGAAATTGAAGAATGGAATAACATTATCATGCGGTCGGCAAAAGATAAAATTGATATCGTGCGTTACGATAAAACCGAAAACGGGATACGAAAAATTCTTAATTTCGGTCACACGGTTGGGCATGCCATCGAGACGTTTTACCTGAAATCGGGCTACCCTATTACTCACGGGCAGGCCGTAGCCGCAGGAATGATTTGTGAAACATGGATATCTTCGAGAATGGTTGAGTTGGAATGTGATAATGTTGAAGAGATTATTAAACGTGTTGACTTAAACTTTGAGCGACTGCAATTTACTGAAAACGATATCCCTAAAATGATGAGCCTGATGCGTCAGGATAAAAAAATAATTGACGGGGATATTAAATTCAGCTTATTACGCAAATTGGGTAAGGCAGTTCACGACATTGGAAATATTAGCAGTGAGTTAATTCGTGACAGTCTTCCGTTTTATATTAACAACAAAAAATGTAACTAATGGAACCTGTCATTTTAAAAAACCGAAAGAAGAATCTCAATGGAACTTTTAGGCTAACAGGCTCAAAAAGTATTAGTAACACGCTGTTAATAATGAAAGCCCTTTCGGGAAGTGATGTCAGGTTTGAAAATCTTTCGAAATCGGAAGATACCGATTTGTTAAAGTATTATTTGAGTTTTCTTGATACCTGTGCCAATTCGCGTATTGCCATGATTGTTGACGCAAAAAACGCGGGAACGGTTATGCGTTTTATTACCGCGTTTGCAGCGGTAAGACAAGGCAAATGGCTGGTAACAGGGCATGAGAGAATGAAAAAGCGCCCCATTGCCCCACTGGTAGATGCCCTGCGCAAACTGGGTGCTAACATCGAATATACTGAAGAAAACGGCTTCCCTCCCATCAAACTGTTAGGGCATCAACTACAAAGTACCGATATTACCATTGACACACGTCAAAGCAGCCAATTCGTTTCAGCCCTGATGATGATTGCTCCCTATCTCTCCTATGGCTTAACCATAAATTTCAAAGGGAAACCTGTTTCGGAAGCTTATATTCAAATGACGGCCAGCCTTATGCAGCAAGCCGATATCGATGTTGAAACGGACAGTCAATCGGTTAAAATAGAACCCGGAGAATACCACTTGAAACCCATCTATATTGAACCCGACTGGAGCTCTGCCTCCTATTGGTACGAATTGGTAGCGTTGTCGGAAGACGCTCATGTTTTTATTGAAGGATTAAAAGAAGATAGTTTCCAGGGCGACCATGTGCTATCCGAAATTTTTAAAGAGTTTGGCGTAGAAACTGAATTTCTGCCCAACGGAATTAATATCACAAAGCGGGGAGAAACTACCAACGCGTTTAAGTATGACTTTAGTAACAACCCCGATATTGCTCCAACCGTTATGGTAACTTGTGCCGCCCTTGGCATAACAGGTACGTTTACCGGCATTAATCATTTGAGGCTAAAGGAATCGGATCGTATTGAAGGGCTTACCGCCGAGCTTGCAAAAATCGGTGCCCGGTTGACAAAAAGCGGCAGTAGTTTTGTTTTAACACCCGGCAAAGCATTGGATTCTGTTTCAGAGGTGGATTTTGATACCTATAACGACCACCGAATGGCCATGAGCTTTGCTCCGTTATCGCTATTGATTGATACGGTTAAGATAAACAACCCGGGGGTAGTTCGCAAGTCTTATCCCGGTTTTTGGAAAGATTTAAATACGTTTGGAATCTCAGTGACCATCCCCGAAGGTATTTGCGTTTAAATATTGAAAACTGCAACAATGAAGGTTAAAGAAATAGATTTATTCATACCCTGTTTTATCGACCAGGTTTATCCTGAAACTGCCATGAATATGGTTAAGATTTTTAAAAAACTGGGGATAAAAGTTCATTACAATCCTAATCAAACCTGTTGCGGTCAAATGGCTTTTAATGGCGGATTTTGGGATGATGCTAAAAAACTTGGTGGTAAGTTTATCCAAAGTTTCAACAATAAGCGACCGGTGGTTGGCCCGTCGGCAAGTTGTACCGGATACGTTCGGAACTCCTATAACGAGCTTTTTCATAATACCAGCTATCATCTGGAATCGAAAGCACTACAACAAAACATTTACGAATTCACCGATTTTATGGTTAACGTGCTGGGCGTTACCGAACTTGGTTCTACCTTTGAGCACAAAGTTACCTACCACGATTCATGTGCCGCGCAACGTGAGTACGGCCTTAAAAACGAACCTCGTGAGCTATTGAGCCACGTTAAAGGACTTGAGCTTGTAGAGATGAAAGACACCCATGTTTGCTGTGGCTTTGGAGGAACATTTTCTGTTAAATTTGAACCCATATCAACGGCTATGGCCTCCCAAAAAGTTCAAAACGCCATCGATACAGGCGCCGAGTACATTGTATCCACCGATTCATCATGCCTGATGCACCAACAAGGATACATCAACAAAAATGGCAAGAATATCAAAACCATTCACATTATTGATGTGTTGGCTTCGGGGATATAACAAATGTTAATTCACCTTTTCCGTAATCACTTCACCATCCGGCAAATTAATTACCCTGCGGGCAAAACAGGGAACAATGCAAAAAAATACCGGAAAGCTTTCAATAAGATGACCATTAAGGTCTAAAACGAACCAAAATACTTTCCCTGCCAGGTATCTCTCTTTTCCAGCTCTTTTTCGATGGTTACATTGATTTGGTCGTTACGAATCAATCCCCAGCCCGGACCGGCCAGATAGCGGGGAGGCACCTCACCGGCAAAACGTTCCACGATAAACGCAGGGTTCAGTCTTTCAACATAGCGAACGATAAAATCGACATACTCTTCAAAAGAAAAGAGATTATAGTCGGACGGATGTTTTTTGTAATCGGCTCCCATGGTGGTATTTTGCACAATCTGAAGCTGGTGAAACTTGATAGTAGTAAGCGGTAACGATGAAACTTCCTCCACCGAGTCCATCATCATTTGCGTAGTTTCGCCGGGCAAGCCGAAAATAAAATGGGCACCCACCGGTAATCCCATGGAAGCTGTCAATTCGATGGTTTCTTTCGATTTTTCGTAGGTATGCCAACGGTTTATACGGTCCAGCGTTTTATTGTAGATGCTCTCCACTCCGTATTCTACAATGATATAATACTCTTTTGCAAGCTCAGCAAGGTAACGTAACTTCTCTTCATCCACGCAATCGGGACGGGTACCGATAACCAGTCCCACAACCCCTTTCACGGAGAGTGCCTCTTCGTACAACTTCTTAAGATGATCGAGAGGAGCGTAAGTATTGGAATAGGGTTGAAAATAAACCAGGTAATCCTTAGCCCGCCGGTATCTCACTTTATGGAACTCTATCCCCTCGGCAATTTGCTGCTTTAACGGTTTGGACGGATTACAATAGGATGGATTAAACGCGTTGTTGTTGCAATAAGTACATCCGCCCTTTGCCAGGGTTCCATCACGATTAGGGCAGGTAAAGCCTGCATCTACACTGATTTTCTGAACCCGTCTGCCAAAAGTTTGTTTAAAGTATTCGGAGTAAGAATTAAACCTTCGGGCATGATTCCAACCATATCTGTTTTCATTCATTGTGCAAAAATAAAAAAAGGCTGCCCAAAACCGGACAGCCTTATCAAAATAACCTATTATAAACTTTATGACACCTTTTCCAGTTTCTTCATAATTGAAAAGATGAATCCGGCGGCAATCAGTGTTAATATCACAAATACACCCCAAACCTGCCAAATCTGTATGCGTTCGTAAAGGAAGCTGCCAACACCCAAAAACAGGTTACCAACAGCAGTAGCACCCAGCCAGGCACCTTGCATAATTCCCTGATATTTTGGCGGAGAAACCTTCGACACAAAAGAGATTCCCATGGGACTGAGGAATAACTCGGCTACGGTCAAAATAAAGTAGGTACTAATGAGCCATTGAACTCCTACACGTGGAGCTTCCGGAGTTAAATCGTTGTAAGGAACCAAATTAAGAGAACCAATCAGCAAAACAATAAAAGCTACCGAGGTAAGCAACATACCATATCCG
>CAZKGB010000130.1:0-7182 GCA_964551935.1 uncultured Lentimicrobiaceae bacterium
AAAAAAGTAATTGTTCCACGACATCCCCAATCCGGTGAGCATCCCTACGGTACGCTGCTTGTTAAAAGAGATATCTTGCTCCCAGAGATTAAGGTTAACGGCTACCGATTGTTCATACTTAAGGTTAAGATAATCGTATGCTTTACCCCAATTGGTATTAAAATCAGGAGTTACATAACCGTTTATTCCCAATTCAACCCCTCCCCAATGGCCGTTAAACCTGGGTTCTTCAACACGCTCCCATTCAACATCACCGTCATCGTTTACCTTTAGCTGGTGGCCACCAATACGAACGGTTACCGTATCGCCATCCACAACCTCAATATCAATACTTCCCACTTTTACTTTGGTGGTATCATTATAGTTATCAGGACCGATAACCACTACGCCACTTTCAGGACTTGATATTACGCGATGAGTACCGTTTTTAGTAGTGTCAAAATTCCACTCTTCCGGATCACCTTTAAATTTTACATCGGCAGCCCCGGTTGTTTTATAGTCGATTTTATGAATAACATTTACGTAAACCGATGAGGCACCACTGGCAACTACTGATGCCGTATCCGAAACCAAATCTTTGGCAATGTAGTCGGCAGCACCACTGGCATTTACACGTTGAACACCGGTTTTACCCGATAGTTTTACCGAAGCGGCTCCGGAAACGTTTGCCTCCACACTTTTATAATCCAGATTTAAATTCACATCGGCAGCCCCGCTGGCAATAATTTTAAAATTATCACCATCGAAAACAGCCCCTTCCGAGGTAACATCGGAAGCTCCCGAAACATTTAATCTTTCAAGAGTTGGTGCCGTAACATAAAACCGAAGATTCTCATGATTTCTTAATTTAATATTCCTATAGGTAATCGTAAGTACTCCTCCTTTAACCGATATTTTTATAGCATCCTGTATTCTGGACGGGGCATTCACTACAACAAGGTAATCATCACCTTTAATTAAGGTAACATCCGAAACCCCACTCACTTTAAGTGTCGTAAAGGGTTCAACCAACACTTTTCGCTTAATGGAACTGTTTTGCCCGAAAGCAAACAACGAAACTACAATCAGTACAACGGCTAAAATATTCTTTTTCATAACAATGGTTTTTTATTTGTTTTAAAATCAATTTTCAAGAATAAGACGGCAGAAGGTTTTAATAAGTTACAGAAATAAAAAAAATACCTGAAGCGAAGTAAATACCTACAATAAGGTAGTAGTGGTTAGCAGAAACTTATTTTCTTTGCACATCAATGACACTGGAAGATTTACATAACGGCCAAAAAGCCATCATAACAAAAGTAAGAGGGAGCGGAGCTTTTCGGAAACGTATTATCGAAATGGGTTTTGTGGTGGGCAAAGAGGTAACGGTAGTACGGAATGCCCCTTTAAAAGATCCCATCGAATACAACATTATGGGATACGATGTGTCGTTACGGCGCACGGAAGCCCGGCTGATAGAAGTCTCAAAAAAAGGTAATGGCAACGGAAGAAAACGTTTTGACGGAACACTCGAAGCCACCGAGCAGCCTAAAGGCAACGGCCACAACCTCCATTCAAGAACCATTTACGTTGCCTTGGTAGGGAATCCCAATTGTGGAAAAACAACCCTCTTTAACTACGCTTCTCATTCCAAAGAAAAAACCGGAAACTATGGAGGTGTTACAGTAGGAGCAGCCACCGCCAAATTTTTTCACCGGGGTTACACTTTTATTTTAACCGATTTACCCGGAACCTATTCCATCACGAGCTACACGCCGGAAGAGCTATATGTTCGATCGCATATTATCGAAGAGGTTCCCGACATTATTTTAAATGTAATCGACACCTCCAACCTGGAGCGAAACCTTTACCTGACCACGCAGCTCATCGACATGGACGTGAGAGTGGTAGCCGCCCTGAATATGTGGGATGAATTTTTAGAGAAAGGCGACAAATTCGATTACGAAAGCCTGTCGAAGATGATAGGTATTCCCATGGTCCCCATCGTGGCTTCAAAAGGGCGTGGAATCGGCAAACTGTTCAACCGTATTATTGATGTTTACGAAGGGCGCGACACGGCTATCAGACACGTCCATATTAATTATGGTAAGTACACCGAAAAAATTATTAAAGAGCTGCAAGAGCTGATTCGCCAGCCCGGTAATGAGGCGTTGACAACCGTAATTTCCCCCCGGTATATTGCCATTAAGCTGTTGGAAAATGATGCAGAAGAGATTAAGCGGGTAAAAGAAAAGTGTTTAAACGCCGATGAAATTCTGGACCTGGCAAAAACAGAGTCGGAAAAATTATCAAAACTGCGGAACGAACCGGTTGAAACGGTGGTTACCGATTCGAAATATGGCTTTATTGAAGGGGCTTTGCGCGAAACCTACGAGCCTGCCACCAAACGTAAAAAAATCTCACAAAGTCGTATCATCGACTCCATTGTTACCAGCAAGATATTAAGTTATCCCATCTTTTTACTGGCCATGTGGATAACTTTTCAGGCAACTTTTTACCTGGGTGATTATCCCATGCAATGGATTCAGGCCGGAGTTGACTGGTTGAGTGCTACCACTAAAACGTTGCTGCCTGAAGGAATTATCAGGGATGCTCTTTCGGATGGAATTATTGAAGGGGTTGGCGGGGTAATCATCTTTTTACCCAACATTTTAATCCTTTTCTTTTTTATTACTTTAATGGAAGCCTCGGGATACATGGCTCGCGTGGCATTTATTGTAGATAAGTTGATGCACCGTGTTGGCCTGCACGGGAAATCGTTTATTCCCATGTTGATGGGTTTTGGCTGTAACGTACCGGCCATCATGGCTACCCGAACCATCGAGAGCAAGTCAGACAGACTGGTTACCATGCTCATTATTCCGTTTATGTCGTGTAGCGCCAGATATCCGGTTTACATATTAATTCTATCGGCCTTTTTTGATGACCATCGTGGAACCCTCCTCTTTGGCATTTACCTGTTTGGTATTATGTTAGCAGGACTGGTAGCCTATTTGTTAAAGAAGACCATGTTTAAAGTTAACACCATCCCGTTTGTTATGGAGCTTCCTCCCTACCGGGTACCTCCGGTAAAATCGGTATTAAAACAAACCTGGTTCAAAGGGGAGCAGTATTTACGGAAGATGGGAACCACCATTTTGGTTGCCTCCATAATTATTTGGGTGTTAGGCTATTTTCCAAGAGGTAAAAAGGTGGAGAAAGATTTTCAAAACAGAATTGAACAGGTAAATCGCAGTTATCAGCAGAAGACCAATACCTACCCGTTGGACAGCCAGACAATCAACCGCTTGGTTACTGAACGTAATTTCAAAATCGACTCCTTAAACAGGAGCAAACAAATGATAATGCAAGAGCAGTCGATGATTGGCCAAATTGGCAAATTTATCGAACCGGTAATTGCTCCATTAGGATTTGACTGGAAGATGGGAGTAAGTCTGGTAGCAGGTTCCGCTGCGAAAGAGGTAGTGATTAGCACCATGAGTGTATTGTATCAGAGTGATCCCAATGAAGCAAACAATCAGGGATTGGTACAACGGCTTCAGGATGCCGTTTACTCCAGCGGCCCTAGAAAAGGACAACCGGTTTTTACCCCTTTGATAGCCCTTTCGTTTATGTTCTTTATATTAATCTATTTCCCCTGCGTGGCAGTTATCGTTGCCATTAAAAACGAGTCGGGCAAGTGGAAATGGTCGCTCTTTTTAGCAGCCTATACCACGTTGTTGGCCTGGCTAGTCTCCTTTTTAGTCTATCAAGGCGGCTCATTACTTGGATTTTAAGCGTTTACGAACATTTTTTTATATTTTTACGGCAGGCCAATTCCATTATCAAAAAAAAGTCTAACTTTGAATGTTGTTAATTTTAAAACTTTCATCATGATTATTGATAAAGATCAATTCCGGGAAAACTTTGAATTTTTTGACAAAGAGATAGTGTTAGACATTATTAATATGTTTGTTGACGAGTATCCGGAAAGAATGCAAAAGATAAAACAAAATATTGATGACAAAGACTTTGACAGCTTAAAGTTCAACGCTCACAGTCTTAAAGGAGTTGTTTCTAATTTTGTTGCCGAAGAGGCTCGTGCTGCAGCCAAACGGCTTGAAGACAAAGGTGCCAACAAAGATGGTTCAGACCTGGATACACTGTTTGCAGACCTGGAACAAAAAACAAAACAGGTTATCGACGAATTAAGCGAGCTTAAAAAGGAGTTTGTTTAACGATTATTTTCCAACCGGTTCAACCCCTCAATAGCTAAAGGATAGTTGGTAGTTAACTTTAGAGCTTCCCGGTATTTTTCTTCTGCCAGCATCTTTTTCCCCATAACTTCGTAGGTTCTTCCCAAGTTATAAACCGCTGCCGTGTAATCGGGTTTTATTTCAATGGCCTTATGAAACTCGTTGGCGGCCTTTTCAAAATTCATCTGTTCCGTCAGGTAGATAAATCCTTTATTAAAGTGCGCTTCAGCATTATCGGGATGCCGCTTAATAAGTCTGTCGTAAGTAGCCAGTGCACTATCGAATTTTCCCTGTTTCTGATAAAACATCCCCAACGAGTAACGTGCTAACACGTTGTCGGGTTTAAGTCGAATTGATTTCCTGAAATACTCCCCGGCAGTGGTGTCGTGCATCGCATCAAGTACTACCGCGATATTAAAGTTAGCCGCAAAAAAGCCCGTATCCAATTGAGCAGCTACCTTCATAAAGGTAAGAGCTTTTACACTATCCTTCTGTTCCAGTGATGAGATGGCTTTAATGTAGTACGCTTCAGGATTGTCAGCATCTAAAGCGATAACCTTATCGGCAAAAGCAGTGGCAGAAGGATACTTTTGAAGAATCAATTTCACGCGTGCCATTTTTAAATATCCGGCAGGATTATCGGGCTGCAAGTCGATAGCCTTTTTGATGCTCGACAGGCTGTTATCCACCTTGCCAATGGTAAAATAGAGATCGGATAAGATGATAAACAAATCGGGATCGCTATGGTTTAGCTCCAAAGCCCGGTTAAGATCTCTGAAAGCCACATCCACGTTTCCCTGTTTCATATAAAGCCCGGCCCTTGTTTTCCAAAGGGCATAATCCGACGAGTCGTGTTCGATTTTATGAGTTATTAAAACTATGGAATCGTTAACGGTAACGGCTTTGTCGAATTTCCTTTCCGGTTTTTTGCTACTGTTACAGGCAGCAAAAAAAACAATCAACACTCCAAAGGCCAAGCCTGATTTTATAAATCGGTTTATCATTTTAAGTAACTAACTATTATTTTAATTTTTGTTGCCAAACGATTCAGGAACGACAATTCGGGCATTTCAACCTCACCACTAAAGGGTTCACCCCGCTTTAAACACTTTTTATTAAAGGTGCTTTGTGCCAAACCCCACTTATGTAGAAACCTGTCACGACCGTTGTTGGTGCGTATTCGTTTAGTTGATTTAGAGCCGAAATGGTAAGCCAGACTGGTTCCCACTCCCTTAAAATAGCGAACCCCTGCTTCGTAAAGCTTTTTAGCGAAGTCGGGATCCGACCCCATGCCGGGACTAAACTCAATACTTAGACCTCCTACCAAATCCCAGGTATCCACATGCACCACGTTGGGAGGCCAGCTGCTGCCACTCCAATCGTTTATGGCCAAACCCGAATACTCTTTTAACAACAGCTCCTCGTTAAAGTTTTCAAGGTTGGTTCCAAAATTTTTTACCACCACACTTTTGTTGCCGGTATCGAAGGGTTCAATCATGGTGGAGGAGAGCATAAAACTTTTAGTACCAATCCGCGAAATCTCTTTATTCAACTCCAAATCCCAGTTGGGGAGCAGATACATATCATCGTTTACATAAACAAGGTACTCCGATTTAACCAACGACCGGGAAATATTAAGGGCAAAACAGATACCGATGTTCTCTTCCGAATGGATGTAGTCAAGCTCCTCTTGCCGGGCAACCCAATCCAACGTACCATCGGTTCCTTCGTTAACAATAACAATAACTTGCACTTCGTAAAAAGAGTTTTTACGGATGCTGTCGACACAAAGCTTCAGGTAGTCAACATTATTCCAGGTAGGAATAAGCAACGTAAACTTATAGTCAGATTTTGTTGTTTTCTGAAACTTTTTTATCCGGTCAACCATAGGTGATGCAATGGTAAGTTAAAGTTGGTGTTACCAAACGAGGCAACCGCCAATGCAATTACGACGACGCTTTGGCTCCCAGGGCTGCAAATATCTTCTCTTCCAGCTCTTCCATCAAATCGGGATTGTCTTTAAGAAGACCCTTCACGGCATCGCGCCCCTGACCTAATTTTGTTTCACCGTAGCTAAACCAGGAGCCGCTTTTTTTGATAATGTTGTTTTCGACACCAAGGTCTATAATTTCGCCCACTTTAGAAATTCCCTCACCAAACATAATATCGAATTCGGCTTTACGGAACGGTGGAGCGACTTTATTTTTAACAACTTTTACCCGGACCCTGTTGCCGGTAGCATTTTCGGTATCTTTAATTTGGCTTATACGACGGATATCGAGGCGAACCGAAGCATAAAATTTAAGAGCATTACCGCCGGTAGTAGTTTCGGGGTTACCAAACATCACCCCGATTTTTTCACGCAACTGGTTAATAAAAATACATACGGTGTTTGTCCGGTTTATGTTAGCCGTAAGTTTACGAAGAGCCTGCGACATCAATCGTGCCTGCAAGCCCATTTTGGAGTCACCCATCTCACCATCAATTTCACTTTTGGGAGTAAGGGCTGCAACCGAGTCGATAACAATCACGTCAATGGCACCCGAGCGAATTAAATTGTCGGTAATTTCCAACGCCTGTTCTCCGTTATCGGGTTGCGACACCAACAAGTTTTCGGTATCAACACCCAGCTTCTCGGCATAAAACCTGTCGAAAGCATGTTCGGCATCAATAAAGGCCGCAATGCCACCGGCTTTTTGAGCTTCCGCGATAACATGAATGGCCAATGTTGTTTTTCCCGACGATTCCGGGCCATAAATTTCGGTAACCCTTCCCTTGGGCAAACCGCCAATTCCCAATGCCAAATCAAGTCCGATGGACCCTGTTGAAATAGAAGGAATATTTTCAACGGCACTTTCCCCCAATTTCATAATGGTTCCCTTACCGAAGTTTTTCTCGATGTTACCCAAGGTTGCCTCAAGGGCTTTTAATTTCTTCTGTTTTTCCT
>CAZKGB010000131.1:0-7147 GCA_964551935.1 uncultured Lentimicrobiaceae bacterium
GAATACCCTGACTGTCAGCAATAAAATAAGAGTATTAGTAGTCTTACTCTTTTTTCGTCCCTGATAATCTACCGATTCACCGCCTCTTTTTGCAACCATTGAACCTTTAATAATGTTATGCAAATTGTTTGCAAATAAAAAAAGGTTACAACTTTTTATCGTTGTAACCTTTTAATGGTTAGTGGGCCCACCCCCCGATAGCTATCGGGGGAGTCAGGGGTTAGTGTTTTGAATGATCTTCTCTACCAGTTCATGATATTTTTTCAGGTTTCTGATATACCTACTGCTTTTCATGGATTTAATTTTTCGTTCAATCCTTACCGCATGGGCATAATTGTTTACAGGAATATTCAAAAAAAGCTCCCAGTCATTAGCAGTTGCAGTAAACCTGTGTTTACCGTAGGTATGTTCGTTATGTTTTTTAATACGTTTATCAACCGAAGCATGCGTAGCACCAACATAAAACTTTCCAAGAGCATTACTATGCAAGATATAACAGGAACACATGGCTAGCAAGATAGTAAAAAAATCATTATTTCCCTAAAACGGGAAATAATGATTTTGGTTAGTGGGCCCACCAGGACTTGAACCTGGGACAACCTGATTATGAGTCAGGGACTCTAACCAACTGAGCTATAGGCCCATGTTTTATAGTGCTTCCACACTTTTGATTGTCGTGGGACAACCTGTGCCGATAGCTATCGGTAGAGTCAGGGACTCTAACCAACTGAGCTATAGGCCCATGTTTTATAGTGCTTCCACACTTTTGATTGTCGTGGGACAACCTGTGCCGATAGCTATCGGGAAACTGAGCTATAGGCCCGGTCTTTTTAGCTTGCGCTGAAAAGGGCTGCAAATTTACAAATTCATCGGCAATTTGCAATGAGATTGAAAAAAAATATTTTTCTCATACTTCACACCGTTTATTTTCGTTTTTTTACAAAACGATTAAAATTTACCTAATCTGAATATACCGGAAACATCAAAAAATAAATTCTAAACAGGTTTTGTTTTTTTAATTATTGTGATTTATTTGGGTTTTGTAAATTGTGATTTGTGATTTTTACCGAATATTACACGAATGTTAGTAAGAAATTAATAAAAAATGGGATCATTTAAAATAACGGGAGGAAAACCACTGAGAGGCACCATCACTCCACAGGGAGCTAAAAACGAAGCATTGCAGGTTTTATGTGCCGTATTGCTTACTCCCGAAAAGGTAATTATTGATAACGTGCCGGATATCAGGGACGTGAACAAGCTGATTGACCTGTTGCGTGGATTGGGTGTAAAGGTTACTAAAAAATCGGATTCGGGTTATGAGTTTATGGCTGACGAGGTGGACTTAAACTACCTTCACACGGAAGAATTTTACAAACGTGGCACGCAGATTCGGGGAAGCATTATGATTCTGGGTCCGCTGTTGGCCCGTTTCGGGAAAGGTATAATTCCGCAGCCGGGAGGTGATAAAATCGGCCGTCGCCGGCTTGATACCCATTTCAACGGGTTAAAAAAACTGGGGGTTGATTTTAGCTACGATGAGCAGGCACAACTCTACCGCGTTACGGCCGACAAGCTGACCGGATCATACATGCTGCTTGACGAAGCATCGGTAACGGGTACCGCCAACATTTTAATGGCTGCCGTAATGGCTGAGGGTGAAACAACCATTTTTAATGCCGCCTGCGAACCTTACCTGGTGCAACTTGCTAAAATGTTGAACAATATGGGAGCCGATATAAGCGGGATAGGTTCCAATCGTTTGGTGGTACGGGGCGTAAAACAATTGCACGGTACAGAACATACCCTTTTGGCCGATATGATTGAAGTGGGATCGTTTATAGGACTGGCAGCCATGACCGCTTCGGAGCTGACCATAAAAGATGTACGACTTAACGATTTGGGAATTATCCCGGACGTATTTGAAAAAATTGGCGTTCAAGTGTATCAAAAAGGAGAAGATATTTTTGTTCCAAAGTACGATCATTACGCCATCAAAACATTTATCGACGGATCAATAATGAATATCTCAGATGCACCCTGGCCCGGCTTTACGCCCGACCTGATAAGCATTGTGCTGGTGGTGGCAACTCAAGCAAAAGGGAGCGTATTAATCCATCAAAAGATGTTTGAAAGCCGTCTCTTTTTTGTAGATAAGCTCATCGACATGGGAGCCCGTATTATTTTGTGCGATCCGCACAGGGCCACAGTTATCGGTCTCGACCGGACACCTGCTTTGCGCGGTATAAAAATGACATCGCCCGATATAAGGGCTGGTGTTGCGTTGCTGATTGCGGCACTGTCGGCCAACGGTACAAGCATCATCGATAATATTGAACAAATTGACCGGGGCTATCAGAATATTGATAAACGACTAAGGGCTTTGGGAGCTGATATTGAACGAATAGATTGATTTTTAAAATAAATAATAGTTAAACAATGAGTTTTGCAGGTTCAGTTTCAGCAATGATTACAAGCCTTAAGAATAACTCAAGGAAAAGGAAAACATTATATGATAAAAAACTTATTTACCGCAAAACAGGAAAAAATAAACTTAAGTTCCCTGATGTTAAGGCTACCCCCGAACAGTTAGAAACCATTCACAAAACGATGGTTCATGAAAACCGTCTCCTGTTTTTGAAAAGAGTTGCTGCTTTCCTTATTGCTTTAGTGATTGTTGTTGGCTTAGTATATCTTGTAATATTTTTAGTTAACAAGATACCTGAATTTTAATCCTGGTAATGTTTTTACGACTTACTTCGCGTGAGGGATTGCAGCGACACCCCGCAGGCACGCTTCCGGCGTGGCGAGGAGTATAGCGGAAAGCCCGACCCGACGTCAGGAGGGGCACGCCCATAATACATTTCCTTTATTATAAACATTAAAGCCTGCCAATTTGACCGTTAATTTAATTGGCAAATATTTTGTGTAGCTTGGTCAACCTGCAAAAGTTACAGAATGAATTATAAGGAGGAAAATTATTATGAAAGAAAATAAAGATAAAGATCAAAATTCGGAAATGGAGGATGTTCAGTTTGAAGATCAGCATACTGAAGTAAAAAAAAGTAAAGGCAAAGGCCGCAGAAAAAAGCCGACCAAGGAAGAGAAATTGTTGGAAGAAAAAGAGGAGCTTCAGCAAAAATACAACGAATTAAACGACCGGTTTTTGAGGCTCTACTCGGAATTTGACAACTTTAGAAAACGGACTGCCAAAGAGAAACTGGAGCTTATTAAATCGGCTTCGCAGGATTTGGTTGTTGACCTCTTACCCGTTTTAGATGATTTTGAAAGAGGGTTAAAAGCGTTTAAGGATCACCAGGCCGACCCCGAACTGATTAAAGGGGTTGAACTTATCTACACCAAGTTTTACAATATTTTAAAACAGCGGGGACTAAAACCGATGGAGTCGATGGGTAAGGAGTTTAACACCGATTGGCATGAAGCCCTTACCAACATTCCTGCTCCTTCGGAGGATATGAAGGGCAAAGTGGTGGATGTAATACAAACCGGATACCTGTTAAACGACAAGGTAATACGCTACGCAAAAGTGGTAGTCGGCAACTAAAGCCCGGTTAATAAAAAGTATTAATATTGATATAGCAGCATGAGCAAAAGAGATTATTACGAAGTACTCGGGGTTACTAAAACAGCCACGGAGATAGAAATTAAGAAAGCCTACCGGAAGATGGCTTTAAAATACCATCCCGATAAAAATCCTGACAACAAAGAGGCGGAGGAGAAGTTTAAAGAGGCAGCCGAGGCTTACGAAGTTTTAAGCAATGCCGACAAGCGTCAGCGATACGATCAGTTTGGTCATGCCGGCGTTGGCAGTGCGGCAGGCGGTGGATTTGGCGGCGGAGGCATGTCGATGGATGATATTTTCAGCCATTTTGGCGACATCTTCGGAGGAGCTTTCGGAGGCGGATTTGGCGGCGGTGGTGGCCGTCGCAGGGTTAACCGCGGTTCAAACCTGAGAGTTAAAGTAAAACTCACACTGGAAGAGATGGCCAACGGCGTGGAGAAAAAAATTAAACTTCACAAGTACGTGGCCTGTACCGCCTGTAACGGAACAGGTGCCGAAGACGGCAGCTCACGCCAAACCTGTCCCACCTGCCACGGTTCGGGACAAGTTACCCGCATTACCAATACTTTTCTAGGACAGATGCAAACTTCGTCAACCTGCCCGCAGTGTGGCGGCGAGGGACAGATAATTACCAAACACTGTCATGTTTGTCATGGTAACGGCATCGTAAAAGACGAAGAAATTGTTACCATTAACATTCCTGCCGGTGTTAACGGCGGCATGCAGCTCAGCTTGAACGGAAAAGGAAATGCAGGAGCCCGTGGCGGCATCAATGGCGACTTAATTGTTTTGATTGAAGAGGAACCTCACGAATCACTAAAACGCGACGGCAACAACCTGATTTACGATCTTTACATTAATTTTGCCGAGGCGGCGCTGGGAACCGAAGTTGATATTCCAACGGTAAACAAAAAAGTACGCATTAAAATTCCGGCCGGCACACAGGGGGGCAAGGTGTTGCGTTTACGAGGCAAAGGGCTTCCCGATGTAAACGGTTACGGACATGGCGACCTGCTTATCAATGTCAACATCTGGACTCCCCAGAAACTGTCGAAAGAGGAGCAGGCTATGATGGAAAAACTAAAGGACTCTGAAAACTTCAGGCCAAACCCATCCTCCAAGGATAAGAGTTTTTTCGAGCGGATGAAGGAGTATTTTAGATAAAACAATCATCTCGAATTATCGTTCACAACAACCAAAAAGCAGGAAAATACTCTCGATTCCGGAGTTTAAACAATTTGTGATTTATGCATATAATTTAACCGACGTTTATGACCTATTTGCGCGCTGTAGATGTTACCAAAACCTACGCTTCTCAAAAAGCCCTGGACAAAGTAACACTGGAGGTACCTGAGCAAAGTATCTACGGACTGCTTGGCCCCAACGGTGCCGGAAAAACCACCCTGATCCGAATCATTAACATGATTACCCGGCCCGATAGCGGCGAGGTGTTTATCGACGGGCATCCGCTTACGCGGGAAGACATCGGTAACATTGGATACATGCCCGAAGAGCGCGGCATTTACAAAAAGATGAAAGTGGGCGAACAGGCTATCTACCTGGCACGATTAAAAGGACTTTCGAGATCCGACGCCGTGAAAAAGCTGAAATTTTGGTTCGACAGGCTTGAAATTGGCTCCTGGTGGAACCGGAAGGTGGAAGAGCTCTCGAAAGGGATGCAGCAAAAGGTACAGTTTATCGTTACCATTCTGCACGAACCCAAACTACTCATTTTTGATGAACCTTTTAGCGGATTCGACCCCATCAACGTTAATATTCTGAAGGATGAGATTCGCTATTTGAACGAGCAGGGAGCCACCATTATTTTTTCAACGCATAACATGGCTTCGGTGGAGGAAATTTGCGACCATATCACCCTTATCGATAAAAGCCGGAACGTGCTAAACGGTGAAATCCACGAAATAAAAGACCGATTTAAAACACACACTTTTAATATTGCTTACCACCCGGAAACAGCGTTAACATCGATTTTAAACCCGTCCGACTACCGCATTGTTAAACAGGAAAAACTGCGCGACGGATTTTCGGCCGACATCCAGCTTCTTAACGGAACCACACCCAATAGGCTGTTAACGCAGCTGCTGCCCAAAATTGAGATTGTTGCCATGCAGGAGATTCTTCCTTCGTTGAACGATATTTTTATTGAAGTTGTCAACAACAATAACCCATCGGCTCATGAATAAAATTGCCTTGATTATACAGCGCGAATACCTGACCAGGGTAAAGAAAAAGAGTTTTATCATCATGACGCTGATTGGCCCGATACTCATGGCCGCCATGATTTTAGCTCCGGTTTATTTAAGCGAAATAGCATCGGGCAAAGTAACCAAAGTAGCTGTACTGGACGAAACGGGATGGTTTTTTGAGAAGTTTAAAGATCAGGATAAAATTGACTTTTACTATGTGGATGGCGATCTGGAAACAGAAAAAGTAAAGGCGCTGGCCAATAAAGATTTGTTACTCTATATTCCGCTTCCCGAGCTTAACATTCCGGTAAATGCTCAACTGTTTGCTTCCGATCAGCCCGGGCTAAACGTGAGTGCCTACATTAAGTCGGTAATGAAAAACATTGTGGAAACCAAACGACTGATGGCCGTGGGCATCGACCCAAAGGTTATCAAAGAGACCAAAACCGACATCAACCTCATCACCATAAAAGTCGATGAAACCGGCAACGAGCAGAAAAGCAATACCGAAGTGGAGATTGGCCTTGCTTACCTGGCGGGATTTATGATTTACTTTTTTATTTTCATGTTTGGAGCGCAGGTAATGAAAGGTGTTTCGGAAGAAAAGAGTAACCGGATTGTGGAGGTTATCATTTCGTCGGTAAAGCCGTTTCAACTGATGATGGGAAAAATTGTTGGCGTGGCACTGGTAGGGCTTACCCAGTTTTTGTTGTGGATTGTCCTTACCTTTGTTTTCGTGGGAATCTTTCAGTCGGGTATTATGGGTGGCGATTTTGCCTCCGTGATGCAGGCGCAGCAAGGCCAGATGGCTGCAGCTCAAAACGGCTCGGGAATAAATGCCGCCGCCTTTAGTCAGGTATCGGAAGTACTGGGAGGTATCGATTTTAAAGTGATGATATTCTCATTTCTGTTCTATTTCCTGGGTGGCTATTTGCTCTACTCATCGCTGTTTGCTGCCATTGGGGGTGCCGTTGACCAGCAGGCCGACACGCAGCAGTTTATGCTACCGGTTTCGCTCCCGCTCATCTTTGCCGTAATCTCCTCATCAGTGGTTATTCAGCAGCCCGACAGCGCTTTTTCGGTCTGGATGTCGATGATACCTTTCACCTCTCCCATTATCATGATGATGCGTATTCCGTTTGGCGTGCCCTATTGGCAGATAGGGGTTTCGTTGGGATTGCTTGTAACGGGATTTGTTTTAACCACCTGGCTGGCTGCCAAAGTTTACAGGGTCGGCATTTTGATGTACGGTAAAAAAGTTAGCTACGCTGAACTATGGAAATGGATTTGTTATAAAGAGTAAGGAAGACAAAGTGCAGAATGAAGATTTCTTCTCATACTTCGCGGTTAATCTTTT
>CAZKGB010000132.1:0-7132 GCA_964551935.1 uncultured Lentimicrobiaceae bacterium
AAAGTACTCATGCTCAATCCCCGAATGATTGAAATATTCGGTTTGCTGCCACGGGATGTGATTGGTAAACCGTTTTGCAATTTTATCGATAAAGAGTTTCGCGAACCGGCCAAATCAATACTGATGATGGACACCATTAATCCGGATTCCGCCACCATCGATGTAATTATCACCCATAAAAACAAACAGAAACACTGGCTGGAGCTTAAACCTACCGGTATTAATTGGGATAGTGACAAGGCATTTTTAATATTTGCTTCTGATGTAACGCTTCGAAAAGAAGCACAGGAAGAGCTGAACAAGCTTAACCTGCATCTGGAAAACAGGGTTAGAAAAGAGATTAGAAAAGTTGAACAGCAGCAACAACTCTTGATACAGAAATCAAAGCTGGAATCGATGGGGGAACTTTCTGCCGGACTTGCACACGAAATAAACCAGCCTTTGGGAGGGCTCTCCATGGGGCTCGATAACATCCTTTACAAGCTAAACGAAAATGAACTGACCAACGATTATTTGGTTTCAAAGCTTAGTCTTTTATTTAAAGATATTGAGCGCATCCGGACCATTATTAATCACGTTAGGATTTTTTCGAGAGATCAGCAAAACATCCAAAAAGAACAAATTGAGGTTCAAAAGATAATTCAAAACTCCGTTTCGCTTATTGCCAACCAATTTCACAGCGAAAACATTAAACTTACGATTGAACCCGGAAGTGAGCCCGTTTTTATCCATGTTAACCAGTATCGTATCGAACAGGTATTACTTAATTTGCTTTCCAATGCGAAATATGCGGTTAACAAAAAAGCTGTCCTGTCGGGAGATGCTGAATACGAAAAAAAGGTTACCATCAAAGTTGCTTCAAAAGATAAAATGATGCTAATATTGGTTGAAGACAATGGCATTGGAATGGAAGAAAAGGTGTTGTGTAAAATTTTCGACCCTTTCTTTTCTACCAAAGATACCGAATCGGGAACAGGTATCGGGCTCTCAATTTCGTACGGAATTATAAAAGAATCGAACGGGAGAATTAGAGCACAAAGTGTTCCCGGAAAAGGAACAACAATGATTGTAGAATTACCTAAATTATAAATTAAAACAGATGGAAAGTAAGCTCAGTGTTTTAATAGTTGATGATGAAGCAAGGGTAGTTGACGAAATTAAAGAATTTCTGAAAAGTAAAAAGTATCAGGTTTTCTCGGCTTCGTCACCCTCTCAGGCATTTATCCTGTTAGAAAAAAATACTATTGATATCGTAATACTTGATATTCGGTTGCCCGAGATGAGCGGCCTCGAAGTGTTGGAGAAGATAAAGGCTCAAAACCAGTATATCGAAGTGATTATGATTAGCGGTCATGGCGATATGAACACGGTTATTGAAGCTATGCGGAGAGGAGCCACCGATTACTTTGCCAAACCGTTCAGACTGGCTGATATCCAAAATGCCATTACACGCACCCAGCGATTTATTGAGTTAAACCGAAAGCTAAAAGTGATGCAAACCGGCCTCGACAGACTGTCTAAACAGTTACTCGAGAATATTGGAAGTCAATTACTGGGCAAAAGCAAAGCCATGAAGCACCTTACAGCCATGATGACCAAAGTTGCTCATACCGACGATACATCGGTGTTGATTTTGGGTGAAAGTGGTACCGGCAAGGAGTTGGTGGCACACGGAATTCATTATATGAGCGAGCGAAATAAAAATACCTTTTATTCGGTAAACTGCTCGGCCATTCCGGAAAGCCTTTTTGAAAGTGAGTTTTTCGGACATAAAAAAGGTGCCTTCACGGGGGCTACCGAAGATAAAAAAGGTTGGTTTGAGATTGCCGATGGGGGCACCCTGTTTTTAGATGAAATTTCAGATATGCCTTTGGGTCAGCAGGCAAAATTGCTGCGTGTGCTCGAGGAGCGAAAGGTGAGTAAGGTAGGATCCAGAGAAACCGTAACGGTTGATGTACGTGTTATCGCCGCATCTAACAAAAACCTTGAGGAGCTGACGGAAAAAAACAAGTTCCGTCTCGACCTTTTCCACCGGCTGAGTATATTTGTTATCGACGTGCCCTCGTTGCGTGAGCGTATGGAGGACGTTCCTATTTTGGCCGATTACTTTCTGAAGATGTATGCAACCAAACATAACGACAAGGTTGATCGCATCAGCGATGAGGCTATGGATTTGCTTGTTAATCATGACTTTCCCGGAAACGTACGGGAACTTAGAAACCTGATTCAACGGGCAGTAATTTTATGTGAGGGTAACGAGCTGCTTCCCGAACATTTTAAAATCAGCCGGAAAAACAACAACGAAAACAACTACGAGCTATCAGCCCAAACAGCTCAACCGATGAATAATTTGGAAAGAGAGGATGAAACGGCGGATTTTGACCTTGAATCCAACGAAAAAAAGCTAATCTTAAAAGCGTTGGAAAAAGCCGGCGGAAACAAAGCCAAAGCGGCGGCTCTTTTGCGCATTACCTGGCAGGCTCTCGACAGAAGGATGAAAAAGTTTGGGATGGAGTAAAAGGAATGGGAGAAGATGTTTGAATCCAAGGATGTAATTTTTTAATTAAGTAAAATGATGTTACTTGTCAGGATGCGATATTGATGGAACAATTATCATCTGTCAGAATCTTATTTCTAAAAATAAATGCTGGTGAGAACTTGTTATGGTATCCCCATGTATTTATGACTTTGAAGCGAAATGCGCCATTGCGGGTGTTGCATAACGTAATCGGTGAGCGTTTCCAGAATCTCTTTGGCAACGCTCCATTCGGGTTGCAAAAAAAGCTGGCACTCGCTGCTAACTTTTTTGGCGTTGCGTTCGGCCCATCGCAGGTCGGCAGGGTTCTGAATAATTACCTTTAACTCGTTGGCACGGGGAAAATTCTCTTCCAGCGGAGGGGAAAACTGTTTTGGAGAGAGGCATATCCAATCCCAGGCGCCGCTAAGATGATTTACACCCGAAGTCTCGACCATGGTACGAACTCCATGTTTATGAAGCTCCGTGGTGAGATAATCCAACGGGTAGTTAGAGGGTTCGCCTCCGGTTACCACTACCGTTTTGGCCGGGACCGCGGCAGCTTTTTCGATAATGGGGTCGACTTCAACAGGAGGGAAAAGATCGGCATTCCACGATTCTTTACTGTCGCACCAGCTACAACCCACATCGCAACCACCTACACGCAAAAAGTAGGCAGCTTTTCCCATGTTAAAACCCTCTCCCTGCAAGGTGTAAAACTCCTCCATCACGGGCAGCTTTCGCCCTCCTTCAAAAATATCGTTTGCCGCAGTCATTATTTCTTTATAAAAGTTTTTGACAGCACTTTGTTGCCGTTTACCAATTTTATCGTGTAGGAACCCGGTGATAATTTGTATGTTCTTAAATGGAGCGTAAGTTTGCCTTTTTTACGTTTTAACACGCTTTTCTTGTACTGAAGCAACCGTCCCAGCGAGTCGTACAACAGAAGCTTATATTCCCCATCGGGAATATTGGTAACGTTTAAAACTATTTTTGAACCTTCAACCGGATTGGGGCTTATCACGAAATCAAATTTATTGCCGCCGTTTTCAATCACAAACGAAGGTTGGCTGCCGGTCCATTTACCCGTGTTCAGGGCGTAAGCACTTTGAGCGCCAAGATTCGTTTTTTCTGAACTGAGTATCGCGTTTTTTTCATCAACATATACAAAACCCTCCGTTTGAGTGGTCATGATGTTTGGCATATCAATCCGTCGCTTGTTTCCCGAGAAAAAGTGGTGTTCATTAAAATCAAAAAGCAACCAAACAAAGGGTATCCACGAATGGTTGGTGTACCCCAGCAGTACCACTTCATTATTTTTAGCGTTGTAATCGGCAGCGGTAACCAGGCCTGAAACGTCAAACGAATCTACCGGTGCGGCGGCATAACTGCCCGGCTCCTTTGGCAGGGCATAAACCCGTGTTTTTTGATCCTGCCAGTCTTTTGAGAAAAGATACAGTGAATCGTCCACCGCCATTACAGCCTCGCAATCAAAATTGTTGTAACGCCGTTTTTCAATTTTTTTATTCGGTTGATCGGGATAGTAAAAGTTGATTATTGTTGCATTAACGGTAGCATCGCCCGTGGCGGGGATATCACTTTTTTTCACTTTATAAATTTTCAAATCCTTCCGGTTACCCGAATTGTTGCCAAAATCACCCACGTAAACAAAAAGGGAGTCATCGGTCATATCTTCCCAGTCAACGTTGGTGGCGTTTCCAATCCTAATTCGTTGAACAATGTTGCCTGTGGCAGTATCAAGTTTATAAATAACCGGTTCGCCACCGCTGTCGTTCAGCGTCCACAACCCGTTCATAAAAAAGGCGAGGCCGGATGTTTCATCAATTTCATCAGACAATACGTACTTTAACTTGGGTGTAAACAGGGTTATGTTATAGCTGCAACTACCATCGTTGATGGTGGCGTCAGGATTAAAATTGTTGGCTTGCGGATCGGTACACCCTGCGGTTTGACCATAAAAGGTTATCGATAAACCGGCCAAAAGAAAAAGAAAAATCAGACGAATATTCATGCTATCAGTTTTACAGGAAAGCCACGTTAACCGTAGTATTCCGATTTATAGGCCTTTAGTGTGTTGTTCAACAACGAGGCAATGGTCATGGGGCCGACACCCCCGGGAACCGGTGTAATGTAAGAGGCTTTATTTTTTACCGCTTCAAAATCAACATCCCCCACCAGTTTGTAACCTTTCTTAGCCGATTTGTCTTCGATACGGTGAATACCCACGTCGATTACCACGGCTCCCTCTTTTACCATATCAGCTTTTACAAATTGCGGGCTTCCGATGGCTGCAATCAGGATATCGGCTTTCCGGGTAATCTCTTCCAGATTTTGTGTTTTGCTGTGGCACAAGGTAACTGTCGCGTTGCCGGGATTGCTTTTTTTCGACATCAAAATGCTCATGGGCGAGCCAACAATATTGGAGCGTCCCAGCACCACGCAATTTTTCCCCTCGGTATCGATGTTGTAATAACGAAGGATTTCCATAATTCCGGCAGGAGTAGCCGATACAAACCCGGGTTGCCCTATGGCCATCTTACCCACGTTAACCGGGTTGAATCCATCTACATCTTTGGATGGTTTGATGCGTTCGATAATTTTTTCTTCGTTAATATGCTTGGGAAGAGGCAGCTGTACAATAAAGCCGGTAATTTCAGGGTCGCGGTTTAAGAAATCAATCACATCCATCAACTCCTTTTCGGTTGTATCTTCCGGGTAGCGATAGACCGAAGAGACCATTCCCACGCCCCGGGCAGCCTTCTCCTTACTGGCCACGTATGTTTCGCTGGCAGGATCGTTACCTACGATAACAGCAGCCAAATGAGGGCCGTCTTCGCCGCGGTCGACCATCTCGGCGATCTCCTTTTTAATGGATTCCTTTAATGCTTTAGCCACCAGCTTTCCATCAAGGAGCCGGCCTCTTTTATTGTTAAGTGCCATGATTGTATCTGTTTATGCAATGAATATTAAACTTTCAACGCTATTGTGCGCAGCAACGGTGAACTTTCAAACGAGAAGCGGAGGGCAGGGGTTTGCTATCTTCTTCCTTTCATCATTCTCATCATGTTTTTACCGCCGCCGGTGGTGAGTTTTTTCATCACCTTGCTGGTTTCGGCAAACTGTTTAATCAAACGGTTTACCTCCTGGATGTTGTTCCCGCTTCCCGTGGCAATTCGTTTACGACGCGAACCGTTTAAAAGCTTGGGATTTGCACGCTCTTCGGGTGTCATGGAATAGATAATGGCTTCAATGCCTTTAAAGGCGTCGTCGTCGATATCCATATCTTTAATCGCTTTCCCCATGCCGGGAATCATGCCCATCAAATCTTTGATGTTACCCATCTTTTTGATTTGCTTAATCTGTTTCAGAAAATCGTTAAAATCGAATTGATTTTTAGCAATCTTCTTTTGAAGTTTCCTGGCCTCTTCGTCATCGAACTGTTCTTGTGCTTTTTCAACCAGGGTAACGATGTCACCCATCC
This sequence comes from uncultured Lentimicrobiaceae bacterium, assembly GCA_964551935.1. GTDB lineage: Bacteria > Bacteroidota > Bacteroidia > Bacteroidales > F082 > B16-G9. The sequence goes on from CAZKGB010000132.1 coordinate 6,018, forward strand.
CGAGAATACGGTCGGCCATACGACTCGGGTGGAAAAGGTCGAGGGCTTCCATTTTTTCGCCGATACCCACAAACTTGATGGGTTTGTCAACCACGGCTTTAATGGTCAGCGCGGCACCACCACGGGTATCACCATCGAGTTTGGTAAGTACAACCCCGTCGAAGTCGAGGCGGTCGTTAAATGCCTTGGCGGTGTTAACGGCATCCTGACCTGTCATGGCGTCAACCACAAACAGAATCTCTTGCGGATCGATCGCTTTTTTGATGGCAGCAATCTCGTTCATCATCTCTTCATCCACGGCCAACCGACCGGCGGTATCGACGATAACAACATTGTTTCCGTTTTCTTTGGCCTGTTTCACCGCTTTTTTGGCAATATCAACAGGGTTTTTGTTTTCCGGTTCCGAGAAGACTTCAACGCCAACCTGCTCGCCCAGTACCTTCAACTGATCGATAGCAGCAGGACGGTAAACGTCGCAGGCAACGAGTAAGGGCTTTTTGGTTTGTTTCGATTTAAGAAAGTTGGCCAGTTTAGCCGAAAAAGTGGTTTTACCCGAACCCTGCAAACCGGCTATCAGAATTACCGCCGGACTCCCTTTTAGGTTGATTTTTACATTTTCGCCTCCCATCAGGTCGGCCAACTCGTCGTGAACGATTTTTATCATCAGGTCGCCCGGCTTAACAGCTGTAAGCACTTTGGCACCCAAGGCTTTTTCTTTAACTCTTGCTGTAAAATCTTTGGCAATTTTGTAGCTAACGTCAGCTTCAATCAGTGCTTTACGAATCTCTTTTATCGACTCGGCCACGTTAATTTCACTAATTCGGCCTTGTCCTTTTAATATTTTAAACGACTTGTCAAGTCTTTCATTTAAACCTTCAAACATATCTGTATACTATTTCGAATTTTAGGCTGCAAAAGTAATAAAAAAACGGGGTTGTAAGAATCGTATTTCATGGTAATCGATGTGCTTCATTTCTAAGGTTTAATTATTCTTTTTGTTGTTACGGTGGTGCCGGTTTGAATTTTAACAAAGTACAAACCGCTTTTTAAACGGCTTGTATTAATTGTTGTGCAAAGCTGTTGGTTGCCGTTAAACCCGATAATAACAGAACAAA